>JAEYRQ010000449.1 GCA_023435545.1 Pseudomonadota bacterium
GGTATGAATTCGAAGTCCGATCTATTGGCAGAATTTCTGTTGACCGCTGTAGGTCGTGTAGTAGCCAGTCTGCGCGTTGAACGACTTGTACTTCGACGAGCAGTACTGGTACCAGGCTGGCGTCCAGGGCTGCATTCCGCCGCTGGCGGGCACCGCCGCGCGCTGGTTCATGCAGTTGTAGTAGGCGTAGTTGTAGGCTTCCTTGTAACGCTGCGAATGGGTCGCTGCGCCGGCCACTGCGCCGGTGCCGCCGCCGATGAGCGCGCCAGTGCCCGCGCCGCGGCTGTTGCCGCCGATGATCGCTCCAGCCACCGCGCCGATACCGGCGCCGATCGCCGCGCCGCCGATCACCTCCGCTCCGCTCGAAACCTGTTTGGCGTAGTCGCGGGCGTAGGCATCGCAGGCTGCGTGGGACTGGGCTGCCGCCGTCCCCGCCATTGCCAGCGAAATCAGCGCCGCGCCGGCGATCGTGCTGAATCTGATTCTCATCTCATGGTCCCTGCGCTTGTCCGTTCCTCGACGCCGCTCGGCGCGTCCAGCGCCTTGATGGCGGGCACAATCAACCCGGCGGAAAGAGTCTCGCCGAGCGCGGGCATCGTAGCGTAAGCGCCGCGAGCTTCCAACAGCCGGCGCGGCGCAGGGTTCAGTCGGTCGTGCGATGTCGCGGATCGAGGCGCCGGAACGTCTCCAGCACGCCCCAGGTCTTCCGCTTGGCGTGCGGCTGCGCCTGGCGCTGGTTGCGAACCCGCTCCTGGTCATTGCCCTGGAGACTGTTGCGACCCTGGATCTCGTCCTGGAAGTCGTCCTGATCGATGGCCGTGTCGGGATCGTCGGGACCCACATGCTGGTGGCCGGACGGTCCGCTGTCCGGTCGGGCCAT
The DNA here is from genome assembly GCA_023435545.1 of Pseudomonadota bacterium. Taxonomy (GTDB): domain Bacteria; phylum Pseudomonadota; class Alphaproteobacteria; order Rhizobiales; family Tepidamorphaceae; genus Tepidamorphus. The sequence continues at coordinate 881 of JAEYRQ010000449.1, forward strand.
GTGCTTGCCTGCGCGTGCCATATCGCACCTCCGTTGGTAGTTGCAGAGGGACAACGGGCCGCGAGCTACCGAGTTTCGTTCGACGGGTACTTGTCCGGGCTCCTCAATGGGAGCCGCCGACCGAAGCCGGCGGCTCGTAGGCTAACAAGTCAGGGCATCAGAACCGCGTCGATGACGTGGATGACGCCGTTCGACTGGCCGAGATCGGCCACGGTCACGGTCGCGGCGCCACCCTTGGCGTCGGTCACGATCACCGCGTCCCCTTCCAGCGACACGGTCAACGTCTCGCCCTGAACGGTCTCGACCATGGTCTTGCCGCCGCCCGCCTGAGCCTTGGCGACGAGATCGGCCGCCTCGAGCTTGCCCGGCACGACGTGGTAGGTCAGCACCGCCACAAGCTGGTCCTTGTTCTCGGGCTGCAGCAGCGTATCGACGGTGCCGGCCGGGAGCGAGGCGAAGGCCTCGTTGACCGGTGCGAACACTGTGAACGGCCCCTCCGAGGACAGCGTCTCGGCGAGACCGGCAGCCGTAACCGCGGCGACCAGCGTGGTATGGTCCTGCGAGGCGGCGGCGGCGTCGACGATGGTCTTGCCGGAGCCGGCCAGCGTCGGCGAAGAGAGGGCGGCGGCGATGATTGCTGCCGCGCCGAACAGGGCAGTCCTGTAGGAATTCATCTCGTGCTCCCGTGTCTGAGTGACCTCCTCGGTGGAGGTTGCCCGGACTACGGAAGCGGCACGGCGACAGGATTGATCACGCGGTATCAAGTCGCCGTGAGCGGGCCGTCAGCGACTCTCCCTGCGGGCCATGAAGGCGAGCCGCTCGAACAGGTGCACGTCCTGCTCGTTCTTGAGGAGGGCTCCATGCAGCGGCGGGATCAGCTTCTTCGGATCGCGCTCGCGCAGCGCCGTCTCGTCGATATCCTCGGCCAGCAGCAGCTTGATCCAGTCGAGCAGCTCCGAGGTCGACGGCTTCTTCTTCAGGCCGGGCACTTCGCGCACGTCGTAGAAGACCGACAGCGCCTCCTGCAGAAGCCGCTTCTTCAGGCCGGGGAAATGCACGTCGACGATCGCCGACATGGTCTCCTTGTCGGGAAAGCGGATGTAGTGGAAGAAGCAGCGCCGCAGGAAGGCGTCCGGGAGCTCCTTCTCGTTGTTTGACGTGATGACGACGATCGGGCGGTTGGAGGCCCGGACGGTCTCGCCTGTCTCGTAGACGTGGAACTCCATGCGATCGAGTTCCTGCAACAGGTCATTGGGGAACTCGATGTCGGCCTTGTCGATCTCGTCGATCAGCAAGACGGGGCGGACATCCGAGGTGAAGGCCTCCCACAGCTTGCCCTGGCGGATGTAGTTGCGGATGTCGTGCACGCGCTCGTCGCCGAGCTGGCTGTCGCGCAGGCGACTCACAGCGTCGTACTCGTAAAGCCCCTGCTGGGCCTTGGTGGTCGACTTGACGTGCCACTCGAGCAGCGGAACGCCAAGGCTCTTGGCCATCTCGTGGGCGAGCACCGTCTTGCCGGTTCCGGGCTCCCCCTTCACCAGCAAGGGCCGCTGCAGCGTGATGGCAGCGTTGACGGCGATCCTCAGATCCTCCGTCGCAACATAGTTCCCGGTCCCTTCGAAACGCATGTGCTGGCGGCTCCCTGTGTCGGCGCGTCGACAGGTAGCGCAGAAGCGGGGGCATCGCCAGAACCGCCCGGCAGTTTTTTCCGGCCCGCGCTCGGAGTTGCCGGCCAAACGTGGCTCAAGCTTGCCGGTTCGTCACTCATACCGTTGATTTTGCACGGCTTTTCAGGTGGCACGGAGGTTGCCTGAGCAACGGCGGGAACAGATGTCCGGGCGTGCCCCGGATCCGTGTTGGAGGGTTTCGAACCATGGGTATCTACGGCGCCTTGGCGACCGCGGTCGCGGGACTGAAGGCACAGTCCTTCGCGCTCGAGCACATTTCGGGCAACATCGCCAACTCGCAGACGGTCGGCTTCAAGCGCACCGAGACGTCGTTCGCCGACCTGGTGCCCACCTCGCCGTACTACAAGCAGCTAGCCGGATCGGTGCAGGTCTCGACGCGCGCCACCAACGACATCCAGGGCGACCTGAGATCGGTCGAGACCCCGACCTTCATGGGCATCAACGGCAACGGCTTCTTCATGGTCGAAAGGCGATCCGACGTTGCGGACGGCAAGCCGGTCTTCGAGGGGGTGGACTATTTCACGCGGCGCGGCGACTTCGAGTTCGACCGCAGCGGCTATCTCGTCAATGGCGCCGGCTACTACCTGAAGGCGATCCGCGTCGATCCCCAGACCGGCAACCTGGTTGGAAGCCAGCCGGAGCCGGTGCAGATCACCAACGACTTCCTGCCCGCAAAGCAGACCAATTCGATCAGCCTTCGTGCCAACCTGGCGTCCTATCCGAAGACCGCCGATGCCGATCCGTCCGTCCCCGGCAGCGAACTGCTCAACCCGGCCAGCTACAACAATGACCCCCGCGCCACAGGCGACGGCTTCGTTCAGGGGCAGGATGTGGACGCGTTCCTCAACCAATCGATCGCGGGAGGTGCCGTCACCGTCTACGATTCCACGGGCAATGCGGTAAACGTCCAGATGCGGTGGGCAAAGGTCAGCGGCAGCCCCGACACCTGGAACCTCTTTTACCAGACGAACTCCAATGCGACCGGGACGGATCCAGCATGGCAGAACATCGGCCAGGATTACGTTTTTAACGCCAGCGGTCAGCTCGATCCCGACATCCCGAGCGTGAACGTCACCAATATGACGGTGAACGGCGTCTCCGTCGGCGATATCACGCTCAAGCACGGCACGAATGGCATCACCCAGTTCGCCGACTCGAACGGAAACGTGCAGGTGACCGAACTCGTGCAGGACGGCTATGCCGCCGGCGAACTCGTTGGCGTATCGATCTCCGCCGCCGGCCGCATTGTGGCAAGCTACACGAACGGTCGAACGGTCGATCTCTACGAGGTGAGACTGGCGAGCTTCAACGCCGAGAACAAGCTGCAGAAGCTCGACGGCGGCGCCTTTGCGCTGACGCAGGACTCCGGGCCGGCAATGATCGGTGCCCAGGGAAACATCATCGGCGCGGCGATCGAGAGTTCCAACACCGATATCGCCGACGAATTCACCAAGTTGATCGTCACGCAGCAGGCCTACGCCGCCGGTACGCGTATCGTCACGACCAGCAACGAGATGCTGCAGGAAGCGCTGAACATGGTCCGCTGACGCGGCCTCTGCGCCGCGCACTGACCCGATTGGATCGTCGCCATGGGAATGTACGGGGTCCTCGGCACCGCACTTCAGGGGCTGAAGGTCACCACTGCCGGGCTGGACGTCGTGTCGCGCAATGTCGCGAACGCGGACACGCCCGGCTACACACGCAAGACGATCGGCCAGTCCTCGCTGGTCATGGGATCGAACGTCACCGGCGTCATCTCCGGTGACATCAAACGGCAAGTGGACGAGCTGCTCGTCCGGCAGATCCGCCAGGAGAATGCCGGTCTGGGCTATGTCCGCATCCTGAACAGCTATTACACCCAGCTCGACAACATCTACGCCGAGCCGGGTTCGGCGGTGGGCGTAGACACGCTGTTCTCCGTCTTCCGGAATTCGATGGCCGAACTCGCCGCGACACCGGACTCCTACATCGCGCGCGAGCAGGTGCTGCGCGATGCCCAAGTCCTGGCTTCGCGGCTGAACCAGATGTCCGGCGACATCCAGGCGATGCGGCTCGAGGCCGAGCGGGGACTCGGCGATGCGGTGCAGCGGGTCAACGAGCTTCTGGGAAAGATCTCGAAGGTCAATCAGGACATCGGCAGCAGCCCGCAAGTTCAGACACCGCCGGCGGACCTTCTGGACCTCCGGGACAGCTACATCGCCGAGCTCAGCGAGCTGATCGACATTCGCGTGGCTGACCGCGGGCGCGGTGTCGTCAGCATCATGACCCAGTCCGGCATGTCGCTTCTGGACCCGTTGCCGGCGGAACTGGTCTTCGACGAGCGCGGAACGGTGACCGCCCAGTCGCAGTATTCCTCGGATGCGAGCCAGAGCGGCGTCGGAACGATCAAGATCGTCACACCGAACGGCGGCTCGATCGACTTGATCGCCGACAATCAGATTCGCTCGGGCAAGATCGCGGCGCTCCTGGAATTGCGCGACAAGTACCTGGTGGACGCACAGGCGCAGCTCGACGCGATCGCCGACGGCCTGGCGCGAGCACTGTCGACGATCGATGTCGCATCCGACAGCGTCACCAGCGGCACACAGTCGGGACGGGAGATCGATCTTGCCGGCATCCAGCCCGGCGACCGCATATCGCTGACGGTCACCGTCGACGGGGTCCAGCGAAAGCTGACGCTGATCCCGGTGACGGATCCTTCCGCGCTGCCGCTGGCCGACAGCGTGACGCCCGACCGGAACGACACCGTGATCGGCTTCGACATCTCCGGCGGGATGGCCGCGGCGGCCGCCCAGATCGAGGCCGCGCTGGGCGGATCAATCCAGGTGTCGGCGCCCGGCGGTGACGTGCTGCGCTTCCTCGATGACGGCGCAGGGGAGGCTGTATCCTCGGGCATCGGTTATGGCGTAGACGGGTCCGGTCTCGATCTGTCGGCGCTGAACGGCGAATCGATCACGGTGTCGGTCGGCGGAACCGACTACACGTACACTTTCGATCCGACATCGACGGGCCAGGATCTGCAGGCCTTCATCGATGGCATCCCCGGCATTGGCGCAACGATCGTCTCGGGTGATCTCGTCATCGCCGGCGATCTGCCCGAGACAGGCTTCAGCATCAGCTTCTCCGATGCGTCGGTCGGGCTTGCGACCGGCCTTGCGGAAGGTTCGCACAATACCTCGTCGGTAAACACGCTCTCCGCAGGTATCACCGCCACGGGGTTTGGCAGCGGCCTGGCAATCCCGCTGTTCGTCGATGGCGGCTTTCCCTATACGGGCAATCTGGACGGCATCCCGCAGCAACTCGGGTTCGCCGGGAGGATCAGCGTCAACCCGGCGCTGCTGAACGACAACTCGTTGCTGATTCACTACGACGCGGGGACGATGGAAGGCGACCCGGCGCGGCCGAACGAATTGCTCCGCCGGCTGGCGGAGGCCGTCTTCACCTTTGCGCCGGAGACGAAGGTGGCGGGCTCGACGCCCTATACCGGCACACTCGGCGGCTTCGTCCAGCGGGTCATCTCCTATCAGGGCGCGATGTCGAGCGACGTCTACAGGGCCGCGTCGGCGCAGGAAATGGTTGCCGCGCAACTGCAAGAACGCTTCGTCTCCGAATCCGGTGTGAACATCGATGAGGAGATGAGCCACCTGATCGAACTGCAGACCGCCTATCAGGCCAACGCCCGGATCGTCACGGCCTTCCGTGAAATGATGGAACTCCTGCTGAGAGTCTGACGAAAATGTCCATTTCGACCCTGTCAAAGTCGATCGGTTGGACGCGCGGCCTCGTGGAGATGCGCGCGCAGATGCTGGACCTGCAGCGTCAGTTCGCGACGGGCAAGAAGGCGACCACCTACGGGACGCTCGGCAGCGACCGCTCCCTGTCGGTCTCGATGCGCGCCCGTATCTCGCAGGTGAAGTCCTATCAGGGCGTGATCGGTACCGTGCAACTCCGCACCAACGTGCTGGTCCAGTCGTTCGACCGGATGCGGTCGATCCTGACGGACACGCGGTCCGACGCGATCGTTCCCAACTTCGAGCTGGTCAGAGGCGGACAGACCGCGCTACAGGTGCGGGCCGAGGCCGGACTGGACGAGCTTCTCGGACTTTTGTCGAGCGAAGTCGATGGGCGCTATCTGTTCGCCGGTCGCTCGGTCGACAAGAATCCGGTTGCGGCGACCTCGTCGATTCTCGACGGCTACGGGCAGCAGGCGGGGTTCCGCCAACACCTCAGCGAGCGGCGGCAGGCCGATCTCGGCGCCGACGGGCTCGGCCGCCTGGTCGTGCCCCCGGCCACCGGTGGAGACCTGACCGTCGGCGAGGATACCGCCGGCAGTCCGTTCGGCTTCAAGATCGCCGGCGTGACCAGCACCCTGTCGGGTGCGGCTGTGACCGGCCCAGCCGGCGTGCCGGCCGAGGTGTCCGTCTCCTTTGCCGGGCAGCCGCAGGCGGGTGAGACGATCCGGCTCGATCTCAACCTGCCGGACGGCACGACCACCAGCGTCACGCTGCGCGCCGTTGCGCCCGGGGCGGGGGGCGAGGAGGGGACCTTCGAGATTGGCGCCGACGAGTCCGGGACCGCCGCGAACCTGCAGCAGGCGTTGGCTGGCGCGCTACAAGGTGCCGCAGCGGTGGAACTGTCTGCGGCGTCGGCCTACGCGGCGGCGGAGGACTTCTTCAATATCGATGCGGCAAATCCGCCCCAAAGGGTCGACGGCCCGCCCTTCGACACCGCCACCGGGCTGAGGGACGGCACCGAGGCCGACACGGTCTTCTGGTACACGGGAGATGCGGAGGCGACCGATCCGCGCGCGACGTCGGCGGCGAAGGTCGATGATCACATTGCCGTCGGCTACGGGGCCCGGGCCAACGAGGAAGCCTTCCGCTGGCTGGTGCAGAACCTCGCGGTGCTCGCGGCCGACAGCTACGATCCCAACGTCTCGACGGACCGGGAGCGGTACTTCGCGACGACGCAGCGCACGGTCACCAACATCGCCTACAATGGGCGGCAGACGATCGATGCCGTCTATGCCCAGATCGCCTCCGTCCAGTACGTCACGGGGCAGGCGGACGAGCGCCACACCACGACGAAGGCGATGGCGGAGGACCTTGTCGCGGGCGTCGAGAACGCTGACACCAACGAGGTGGCGGTCAAACTCCTGCAGCTGCAGACTCGCCTGGAAGCAAGCTACCAGGTAACCTCGATGCTGTCGCAACTCAGCCTGACCAAGTTCCTGTAGGGCACTCATTCGACCAAACACGAAAAAGGCGGCCTCGCGGCCGCCTTCGGCGTCTTGTACGGATGGTAACTCCTAGGCCGAGCCGCGCAGTCCGGCTGCAATCTCGCGATTGATGGTGATCAGCGAGGGCAGCTTCTCGGGCTGTGGGTCCGACTGGATCGAAATCGTACGGTTGAAGATGAACGTCGACAGGCTGGCGATGTTCTGCTTCACCGGCCCCGGCAGCGGATGTTCAGGGCGCGTCGCAGAGCTGACGAAGATCGTCCAGAGCTTGCGATTGTAGAGAAGCGCCTCCTCCAGGTCGCTGCGCCGATTGCCCCAATCGTCGAACACCCGCTGGAGCTTCGCCGCGGCCTTCATTAGGAGGTCGGCCTCGAGATCACGCGGGTTCACCGTCTGCTGGGCGGTCCTGCCGTAGACCTGCGCCGCCGAGTTGTGCATGGGCCAGAAGTTCCTCTTCGTAAGTTATGAGAGCTCTCGCTTCCCGTAGAGCTTTGTAAAAGGATCCGGTTAAAATCTGATTATTGATGCGGTCGATGTAGGGGTAGGTGCTGGGCGCCGCTTTCAGAATGTCATTCACCAGATCGAAATAGATCTCGCGCCGACGTTCGTCCTCTCCCATCAGGTACATCATTTGCACGGCCAAATATATCCGCTTGGCCGGAGAGTCTGCAGTCTCGGGTGTTAGAATATCCTTCTCCCGCAGGATGGGCGCGCTGCCCTCGATGTAGAGCCGCGTACGCTGGTTGTCATTGGTGATGACGCAGGTCCCGAGGATGAACCGCTCGCCGGGCTTCAGTTCGACCTTCAGTGCCATCGCGCAACCCTCCGCAGAATCGGTCCCGCACCATTTGAGATCGAACAATCGAGCAATTGCAGGGCGAGAACAGCAGGGCTCAAAAGAAACGGCGGGGCCGAAGCCCCGCCGCGACAGGCGTCTCAATCCCGGTCGGGATCAGAACAGGCGGAGCACCGCCTGGTCGGCCTGCGAGGCCAGCGACAGGGCCGTCGAGGACAGCTGCTGGCGGGTCTGCAGGGCGAGCATGTTGGCGGCCTCCTCGTTCGAGTCGGCCAGCACCAGCGCATCGGCGCCGGTCTGCAGCGTGTTCATCATCGACTTGGTGAACTCGGTGCGGTTCTGGACGATCGAGAGGTTCGAGCCGAACGCCGAGGCCTGCGAGCGCAGGTTGTCGAGGCCTTCCTTCAGCGTGTTCAGGAAGCCGTCGATCGTCTCGTCGCTGTCGAAGTCCGGCGCGCTGACCGAGTCGATCCCGAGGCTGGACGAGTTGATCGCCTTGCCGCCGGCCGTCCGGATGTCGATGGTAGACGTACCGGTCTCGTTGAAGGTCAGTCGCAGGTTGTCGCCGCGCAGCAGGTTGATGCCGTTGAAGGAGGCATCGTCCGCCAGCTTGTCGAGGGTGTCGCGAAGCTCGTTGAACTGCGCGACCAGACCGGCGCGGACGTCGTTGCCGCCGATCGACTTGCTGGTGGTGCTGGTGCCGTCTCCGTCGTTGTCGACGGTAACGGACAGTTCCTGCGTCGAAAGGTTCTCGATGCGCAGCTTTCCGTTGTCGTTGGACGCGCGGATCTTGCCCGCGAGGCCCTCGGTGTTGTTGATCACCTCGACGAAGCGATCCACCGTGTTCTTGGCGTTGGACGAGTAGACGTCCAGCGAGCCCTGCGCGGCCGACGTCGAGCCGAAGACTGCCGCGGCATCCGCGCCGGAGACGGCGAGGACCTTAGCCTCCGCCTTGTCGGCGGTGAGGCTCAGGACACCGTCCTCGATCGAGGCCGTGACCGCGATCCCGGCATCGGCGAGCTGGGCATTGATGCTGTCGACGATCTCGGCATCAGTCCCGCCGACGACACTGACATTCGCCATCTTGTTGCCGTAGGCGACGGTGAACTCGTGCGTCGGGGTGGTGCCGGCGGTCTGGGAGGCGATGCTGGCACCGTCGGCGCCGGCAACGTCGCTGTCCAGGGCGACGGCGTCGAGGCCGTTGGCAGAGGTCACGGTGTTGACGCCGGTGCCGGTGACGGCGGCCGCGTTTACCGCGGAGCCGGTGGCGACCGACGTCAGGTCGATCGAGGTGCCGTCCTCGCCGATCGCGGCGGTGTAGCCGGTCGTGCCGGACTCGCCGTTGATCGCATCGACGACATCCTGCAGCGTCGCCGCACCGGTCAGGTCGATGGCGTTGCCACCGATATCGAGGTCGTTCGCGACCACCAGGGCAGCGATGTCGTCGATGTCGATGTTGACCTTCGCGCCTTCCGCGCCCGGCAGGCCATCGACGGTGATGTTGCCTGCACCCGGGACGTTGGACGTGACGGTGATGTCGTTGCCGTCGTTGGAGACGGTGTAGTCGTCGCCGAGCTGGCCCTGCAGTGCCGTGACGAAGTCATCGACATTGCCGGCGATATTGACCGTCTGGCCGTCGATATCCATCGTGCCGCCGAAGCGGTCGGGATCGAAGGCGAAGGTCACGCTGGCTGCGGTCGCGGCCGCACCGCCGAGATCGACGGCGGGGGCAGCGACGGACGAGCCGGTCGCCGTCGTGGTGATGGTGATCGTACCCTCGACGTTGTCGCCGACGACGGTGAATGCATCCGTCTCCGGATCGCCGGTCAGGCCGAGCGCCGTGCTGATCGCCGTGGCAACGGCTTCCGCATCGGCAGCACCCGTCAGGTCCACGTCGGTACCGGCGACGTTGATCGTCTGGCCGGTCATGTTGGCGTGGAAGTCGATCACGGTCGAGGCCGAGGTGGCGGCCGCCGGACCGGTGTAGGGAGCTCCGCTGGTCGACAGCGAGGCGGCAACACCCGGCGTCGCGATCGAGCCGAGATCCGACACGTCGACGTCGGCGCCGCCGAGGAAGCTCAGCTTCGTGGCGTCGCTAACCTCGAACGACTCGGTCTTGAACGTCTTGTCCTGGCGGGCCTGACGCAGCGTGGACTGCATCGACTCGACGGTCTTGGTGATGGCGGTGAGGCCGTTGTCGGCCGCTTCGAGGGTCTTGATGCCGTTCGACATCGAGTCGAGGAGCGACGACAGGTCCTTTGAACGGGACTGCAGCGAGGAGGCGGTGAAGAAGTTGGACGGATTGTCCAGCGCCGAGTTGACCTTCTTGCCCGTGGCGAGACGGTTCTGCGTCGTGGCCATCAGGTCTGCGGTCTTCTGCAGCGAGAGCAGGTTCTGCCGCACACCTGCGGACAGGGTAATATCGGACATGGTTCGATCCTCTTCTGGATACGTACGGACTTGGGTGCGCTCCCTTCTGGGAGACCCTCCGTTTGTAGGACCCGCCGTCCTAATTCTCGGTTAACTGCGGAAACGGTGCGCCTGCGGGCTCTTAGGCGGTTCGACTGACGCTCGGCAGACCGGGCTCATCGTCGTCGTCGAGGTGGTAGGCCCGACGGACGTCGGAGCCCGACGGGGGGGTGCTGGACGTGTCCGAACGGGGGAGATCGGCAAGCGCCAGCCAGCCGGCAGGGTCGATCGGCGGCAGATCGGAAGGCGCCGGCCGCCCATCGCGGGCAGGCTCGTTGCTGCGCTGTTCGTCCGAGTCGGTGGACGTGGCGCGCCGTCCGTTGCGCTCGCGAGCGTCAGGCCGGACCGTGGCCACGCCGTTCATTGCGCCGACCGCCTGGCCCGAGGCAACAACGGTCGGCCCCACCGCTATGCCTGCGGCTCCCTTCGCGGCACTGAGCGTGCTGGACGGCGGGAGCTTGCCCGCGCTCGACGACTCCACCTGGCGCTCCTAAGCTGGCGCAGCATAACTTACGTTACGTCGCCAGACTAGGACGAGGGGCGTAAACAACCGCTGTAGAAATTGCCTAGAATCCCGACGGTGCGGGCCGCCACTCCTCAGGGGACGTAACGGCAACCTCCGGCCGATCGGTAGTCCGCGGGCCGTGTGGCACCGCGAAGGCGTCGTACGCTGCTAGAGGGCCAGATTGCAGCTGAACGCGGAACCGCGCCTTGTGCCAGGTGCGTGCTGGCCATCGGCACCGTAGGTGGTCGGTCCGGCGGAACGTGCCTCGACGATGTCGGCAATGCCTCGTATCAGTGTCTCCGAGACCGTTCGCGCCGTGGCGAGAACGGCCAGGTTCTGCGAGATGGCCGATTCGAGTGCGTGATGTCGCTCACGCAGATGGTCCACCTCGTCGGGAGCCATTCGGGCGAGTTCCGCGGCGCCGTCGCGCAGTGTCCCGTACGACTTCAGGTAACGCTCGGACGCCTCCAGCTTGAGGGGGCCGAGTGCCGTCGCCGCGCTGAGCCTTGCCGACCTGACCAGCTCGGTTTCCTCCTCGAGCACCCTGATCAAGGTATCGACCGTCGCGGACAGGTCGATGCAGAAGGTGCGGGCGGAGCCTGCGTCCCGGACAGGTGCGTTAGCCGACGTCATCTTGTGCCTCCTGGAGTCGTAGCAATTCGCGGGCAACCTCGTCGGCGATGCCGATACCGCCGGTGGCGGCGATCTCCTTGCCGTATTGTTCAATCAGCATTCCCCGAAAGGTCTCCTCCGCGTGGCCGCCGCCGAACGGCCCGTCGGTGGGCAGGCCGGCGAACATCTGCGAGAGCATCGACGACAGGAAGACGGACTCGAACTCCTCGGCTGTCTCGCGGATCTTGTTCCCGGGCACCGACGAGACGTTGGGCAGCGACGGCGAAGCGGGCAAGGGATAGGTGCTGGCGAGATCGGGCAACATCACATCACCTCGATCTCGGCCTGCAGCGCGCCGGCCGTCTTGATCGCCTGGAGGATCGAGATCAGGTCGCGCGGCCCGATTCCCAGCGCGTTGAGCCCGTCGACGAGCTGCTGAAGACTGACGCCGCCCTGGACGATCGCCAGACGGTGGTCGGACTGGTCGTCCACCGAGATTTCGGTGCGCGGCACCACCACCGTCCGGCCGGTTTCCGAGAACGGCTCGGGCTGGCTGACCTCGGGCGTTTCCGAGATCGTCACCGTGAGGTTGCCTTGTGCGACCGCGACCGTGCTCACCCGGACATCCTGACCCATGACGATGATTCCCGATTGCTCGTCGATGACCACCTTGGCGGTTTGGTCGGGGTCCACTCGAAGCTGCTCGATGTCGGTCAGGAGCGTGATGATGTCGCCGCTATACTTCCCGCCTCCGGCGACCAGCAGCCGTACCGTCGCCGGGTCGGTCGCCTCTGCCGTCATCGGGCCGAGAAAGTCGTTGATTGCATTGGCGATACGGCTGGCCGTGGTGAGGTCGGGATTGCGCAGCGCGAGCCGCAGATGCGGGAGTTGCGCCAGCGAGAACGCGATCTCGCGCTCGATCAGCGCTCCGTTGGCGATGCGGCCGCTGGTGGGCACGCCACGGGTGATCGAGGCCGCGTCGCCGACCGCGCTAAAGCCGGCGACGGCCACCGGTCCCTGAGCGACGGCATAGACGTCGCCGTCGGCGGCGAGCAGCGGCGTGACCAGCAGCGTTCCGCCCTGCAGGTTGGTGGCGTCACCAAGCGAGGAGATGGTGACGTCGATCCGCGTTCCCTGGGTGGCGAAGGCGGGCAGGTTCGCGGTCACCATCACGGCTGCGACGTTCTTGGTGCGCAGCGCGACGTCGCGGGTGTTCATGCCCAGCCTCTCCAGCATCGCCTGCAGGCTCTGCCGGGTGAACGGTGAGTTGTTGAGAGTGTCGCCGGTGCCGTTCAGGCCGACCACGAGGCCGTAGCCAATGAGCTGGTTGTCGCGGATTCCCTCGATGTCGACGAGATCCTTGATCCGGGACGTTGCCGCTGCCGGGCCGGCGACGGCTACTGCGGCGACGCCGATCAACGCGATCGCCAGGCCGGCGCAGCGCGCGATGCGCGCCGCCATGGTTAATCTTCTATGCATCGGCACATAGCTCCCCACTTGTGCGACACCATAACCCAAGCGAGAACCGTGCCAGCCTCGATCCACCAGGACATTTGCCGGAACCCCCTGAAAACATGAGAACATCCTGTTCGGAGGCGGCGGGCGGGGGGACTAACGGGCCGGTCATCATTTTCCGCGACCGGGCATTTCTTGCCGGGCCGTTAAGCTCGCGTTAACCGTGTCTGGTAACTCTCCGCTCAGGGGACAGGGCTGGAGGCGTCTGGCATGCGCATCGACGGCAACCGGCGAGCCGGCACCCTTGGCAGGAGCCGGGGCGCGGCATGGCAGGATGGCGCGGCGGGTTCGTTTTCGGTGGCCGAGGAGCCACCTGCGGGCAGAGCGGCTGCGACAGGCGGGGGAATGGCGATCGGCGGGATCGAGGCGCTGCTGGCGCTTCAGGCCGTCGACGAACCCTCGGGCAGGACCGCACGCCTCGATCACGGCCACGCGATGCTCGATCTCCTCGACGAGCTGAAGCTGGAGCTGCTCGGGGGATCGGTGTCGACGTCGCGGCTCGAGTCGCTGGTGGAGAGGATTGCCCGCCGGCCGTCGCGACACCCCGACGACCGGGTCGAGTCGGTTCTCGATGAAATCGAGCTCCGCGCCCGCGTCGAACTGGCAAAGCTGGGTCGGATCGCTGCCTGACCCTCGCGCGACGGCCCTGCGTCATTGGCATGCGCATCGGCGAAAACGGCGGAATACGGAGGTTTCGGAGGGCCGTGCGCGGGATTTCCGATTTGTCATGAAGGCTTTGTTGTAAGCGGATGGTGCTGCCGCTATAAGGGCGCCCATAGTCGACGGTCCTCGTGGGGAATCGCCGATGAATGGCGTGCTTGATACTGAATACCGGCCTTCCGAGGCCGAGACCTTCATGAACGACCGGCAGCGGGAATATTTCCGGAAGAAGCTGCTGGCATGGAAAGAGGACATCCTGCGCGAGAGCAGGGAGACCCTCACCCAACTTCAGGTCGACAGCCAGAATCATCCCGATCTGGCCGACCGAGCGTCGTCCGAGACCGACAGGGCCATCGAGTTGAGGGCCAGGGATCGGCAGCGCAAACTGATCGCCAAGATCGATGCCGCCCTCAAGCGCATCGAGGATGGCACTTACGGGTATTGCGAGGAGACCGGTGAGCCGATCAGCCTGAAGCGGCTGGACGCGCGGCCCATCGCCACCCTGTCGATCGAGGCCCAGGAACGTCACGAGCGGCGCGAACGCGTCTATCGCGACGACTGATCCCCGATCATCGAGGTGGCCTCCGAATCCCCATCCCCGGCGGTGACCCCGCCGGGGATTTTCGTTGGTGCTCAAGGTATTGGTGGATGGGCGCGGCCCCGGGGGAGCATGGAGCCGCGCCCGATCGCTGCCGTTCCGCAAGCGGGGGAGCGTCAGAACGGCAGCAGGATGTCCAGAACCTGTTGCCCGTAGCGGGGCTGCTGGACCTCGGTGATCTGGCCCCGCCCGCCATAGGCGATGCGCGCCTCGGCGATCTTGGCGGAGTCGATCGTATTGTTGGCGGTGATGTCCTCGGGCCGCACGATACCCGCGACGATGAGTTCCCGCATCTCGAAGTTGACGCGGATTTCCTGGCGCCCCTCGATGACCATGTTGCCGTTGGGCAGGACCTGCGTCACGACCGCGGCGACGCTGGTGCGCAGTTCCTCCTTCCGGTTCACCGATCCCTGGCCGCTGGTCAACGTGTCGCTGTCCAGATCGACCAGTGCCGCCCCGCTGGTGTAGTCGTCCGGCAGGAGGTCGAGGATGGCGTTGCCGACGGCGCCGGCCGCCGCAAAACCCTCGTTCGAGACGCGGCTGCGCTGGGTCTTGTTGTCGAAGATCGCCTTGTCGTTGAACAGGATGTGGACCGTCAGGATGTCACCGACACGCTGTGCGCGCTGGTCCTTGAAGAAACCCCTGGCCCCGGATCGCCACAGCGAATTCGGCTCGAAAATCGGCGGTTCCGGGTCGGGCATCGGCATCGACACCGGCTGGTAGCCCGCCGCAGCCGTCGGATTCTGGATGGTGCTGAGATAGGGCGGCTTGCCCACCTGTTGCAGCTTGTCGACGGTCTGGGCGCATCCGCCGAGTGCCGCGGCGAAGGCAGCCGCCAGCGCGATCGCGGACAGACGCCCGGTGACACGGATTGTTTGGTTACGCATTCTGCTCCCCCGAGCGTGAAATTCAGCGTGCCGACGCTGCAAGCGCCGCCACCGGCGTGCGCTGCGGCATCACGGCCACCACCCCCGTGCCGATCACCTCGGCTTCGATGGTGCGGCCGGACTGGATGTTGAAGACCTTCACGACTTCCCCACGGGTGCCGTTCGCGAGGGATCGGCCGCGCGTCGTCAGGGTGAGGCCGGGAACCGAGAAGGCAATTGTCACCATGCCGTTGCGCTGGACGAGCAGAGGCTCCATCAGCACGTCGTCCGACAGAGCCGAGCCCGCCGGCAGCCTGCGCCGCGCGGACATGCCGGCGATCGCCCCTGGATCCGTCTGCACGTCGCCGCGCACCGTGTGCCGCGGCATCCGCTCGATCGCGAGGTCGGTGGGAGAGATCGTTTCGCCCCGCTCGACGGTGCGGACCAGGACGGGCACTTCGACGATCTCGACGGCGCGGCCGGACACACGGATGCCTGCGGCAAGCACCTCGCTGTCGCTCACCTTCAAGAGGGCGGAAAAGCGCCCGGTCCGGCTGTCGTGCTGCATGTCGGCGATCGACAGAGGCGCCGTCGCGGTGGATTCGACGGCGACCGGCTCGTTGTAGCCGTCGATCGAGATGTCGAGATCGGCACCGCCACGTGAGGAACCCGACGCGGCCACCCGCTGCGCGATCGTGTCGGAGACCTCCTGCGCGGAGATGATGCGGCCGGCCCGCGTGACCGACACCGAGAGGATTCCGCCCGAGACGACATCCGCAAGGCCGTTGCCGGCCGCGGCGGCAAGCACCCTGTCGGCCCGCACGGTGCCGGTGGTGCCGGGTTCGGGCGCGCGGAAGACGGGGACGTCCCCGGCCTCGCCGGCGTTCTCGACCAGATCGGCGAGGGTAACGAGCGCGCCGTGGACGGTGACCGCCGCGCGCAGACGCGGCCCATCCTGGCTGCGAGCGGGCAATGAGAACACGAGAGTGGCCAGCGCGGCGCCGATTAAGAGTGTACGGATGAACATCGTGCGTCCTCCGTCACTGGATGTTGGTGGTGGTCGACATCATCTGGTCGGCGGCCGAGATGACGCGGGAATTCATCTCGTAGGCTCGCTGGGCCGCGATCAGGTCGGAGATCTCCGAAACGGGATTGACGTTGGCCTGCTCGAGGTAGGTCTGCAGCAGCGTGCCGAAGCCCTCGTCGCCGGCAATGCCGACCTGCTCGGGGCCGCTCGATTCGGTCTCCAGGAACAGGTTGTCGCCGATCGGCTGGAGTCCGGCGGCATTGACGAAGCGTGCGAGGTCGATCGTTCCCAGATCCGTCGCCTCGGCGTCCAGACCGATGATCGCCTGTACCAGGCCCTGGGCGTTGATCGAGATCGATCGCGCCGTGTCGGGGATCACGATCTCGGGCTCTATGACGAAGCCGTCGACCGTGACAATGGTGCCGTTGGCGTCGCGCTCCAGCGATCCGTCGCGTGTGTAGGCGGTACGGCCATCGGGAAGGCGGACGCGGAAGAACCCGTCGCCGCGGATCGCAACGTCCAGCTCCTTCTCGGTCATCACGATATTGCCCTGGCTCATCACCCGGGGTGTCGCCGCGGTCTTCACGCCGCCGCCGATCTGGATGCCGGTCGGCACAATGGTCCCGGTGTCGGAGGTCGACGCGCCGGGCCGCTTGATGTTCTGGTAGAGGAGATCCTGGAAATCGGCCCGCTGGCGCTTGAAGCCGGTGGTCCGCATGTTGGCGATATTGTTGGAGATGACCTCGACGTTCAGCTCCTGCGCCATCATGCCGGAAGCGGCGATATGCAAAGCCCTCATTGCAACGACCTTTCGTGTCTGCGACCCGAGACCTGGATCAATCGATCCGGCCGAGCGCGGAAATGGCATCGCGACGCAGGTTGTCGGCCCGCTCGATCATGCTCGTCATGGAGGTATAGGCCCGGGTGACCTCGATCATCCGTGACATCTCGAAGAGCGGCTTGACGTTGGATTTCTCGATCATGCCCTGGACGACACGGGGCTGCTCCATGGTTTCCGCCTCGCCCTCTACGCTGAAGACTGTGTCGCCCTCGGCCTTCAGCGAGCCGTGATCGGCGAAGCGCACGACGCGAAGCCGCCCCTTCTCGCCGGCCTCGGTGGAGACTGTGCCGTCGCCGGCAATCGAGATGGTCCGATCTTCGTCGTCGAAGACCATCGGGCCGTTGTCGCCCAGCACCCGGTGCCCCTCGCTGGTGACGAGGTGGCCGGTGTTGGTGAGCTGAAAGCCGCCGTTTCGCGTGTAGCGCTCGCCCTGCGGTGTCTGGACGACGAACCAGCCCTCGCCATTGATGGCGAGATCGAGCGGGTTGTCGGTGGGCGTGAGCGCGCCCGCTTCGAAATTGTGCAGCGTTCCGCGATCCATCACGTAGGAGATGTCGCGGTCGGACCGCTTGTTGGCGGTCGCCTCGGCGCCCTGCATGAGGTGCTCTTCGAACAGCACCTCGGCAGACCGGAAGCCAGAGGTATTGATGTTCGCCACGTTGTTGGCGATGACGTCCATCTCTCGCCGCAGCGCTACCTGCCGCGAAAGGGACACGAGAAGGGCATTGTCGATCATGTCCGCACCGTTGCTTGCTCCCCCGAGCGAACCCGCCACGGTGCCGCGCCGGGTTCGCCGATTTCCGATGCAGGCGGCGTGCCAACAGGAAAGCATAGGAATATCAATCCCTTGAGCGGACCCGGCGACGATGGCCGCTCGGCAAGGGATGTCGCGCCGCCGCGCAAGGTCGGCAGAATCTTCCCACCGGGACCGAGGTTGGAAACCTTTCGTTAACCATCGGCTTCCTAGTGTCCGGATGGGGATCGGAGGGCCTTGGCGAGTCTGTCGGCAGGCCCCATCCGGTCGGGCAGGGGCGGTAGGCATGTCAGATACCGCGCAGCCGGATTTCGACAGCATCGGAACGGGCGAAGGTGCCGACGCGGCAGACGCCAAGCCGCGCAAGATGCGTCGGCTCGCCATCGCCGGCGGCATCGGTGCGCTTCTGCTGTCGGCCGCCGGCTACGGCGGGGCTGTGTTCTTTGGACTGTTCTCGGACCAGGCGACGGTCGTCTCCGCGCC
>JAEYRQ010000466.1 GCA_023435545.1 Pseudomonadota bacterium
ACCTCGGTGACGGGTCGGATGTCGGTCGTCGCGGCGACCTTGCGCAGCTTCGGCAGCACGGTCTCGCGCGCGAACTTCTCGAACCGCGCGAGAAGCTCGCCGGCATCCATCCCCGGCAGCGAGCGCACCTCCCACAGGAACCCGCAATTCAGCGGCACGATGTTGTGGGCGGTGCCGCCCCAGATCCGGCCGACGTGAACGGTCGTATAGGGAGGGTCGAAGCGACCGCTGGGGTCGCCGGCGGCGATCATGTCGTCGCGCATCCGCGTGATCTCGCCGAGCAGTTCGCCGGCGGCCAGGATCGCGCTGGCGCCGCGGTCGATGTGGGCGGAGTGGGCCTCGTGACCGGTGACCTCGGTGCGGAAGTCGACGATAGTCTTGTGCGCGTCGACGACGCCCATGAGCGTCGGTTCGCCGACGATCACCGCCGCCGGCATCGGCAGATCGCCGCCGAGCGCGTCGATCATGCCGCGCACGCCGGTGCAGCCGAGTTCCTCGTCGTAGGACAGCGCCAGATGGATCGGGCTCGCCAGCGGCGCCTCTAGGAAGGTCGGCACCATCGCGAGCGCGGCGGCGACGAAGCCCTTCATGTCGGCAGTGCCGCGCCCGTAGAGTCGCCCCGATCGCTCGGTCAGCGCGAACGGGTCGGTGGTCCAGGGCTGCCCGTCGACGGGGACGCAGTCGGTGTGGCCGGAAAGCGCGATGCCGCCGCGGTCTTCCGGTCCGATGGTGGCGAACAGGTTGGCCTTCGTCCCGTCCTCGTTGGGCACGAGATGAGACTCGACGCCGTGCCCGGCCAGGTAGTCGCGGACGAAGTGGATCAGCGGAATGTTGGAGTTGCGGCTGGTGGTGTCGATCGCGACGAGACGGGCGAGCATCTCGTTCGGCGCGTAGATCGGGCCCGTCAATGGAAGATCCTGTATCGCGTGAATGAGTGGAGATACTTAGCGACAAAGTCACGCTCGTCAAATGGCCGATCGATCCGATATATCTGGCAGCAGAGACTTGGATCGTCGTGATCGGGGGCGCGATCGAACGAACCGTCGGGGACCGCCGGCCGTGAAGCCGCCAGAACATGAATTGGGACTGCGCCCTGTCTGGACGCTGAGGCGGGTCTTCGGCCTTGCTGCCAAAGGGCTGCTGCCGCTCGCCGCTCTCGCCGGAGCGGCGTGGGGCTATATGGCGCTGCAGGCGTCCAAGCCGCAGGTCCCGCAGATTGGCCGGCAGGAGCGGGTCTATACCGTCGAGACGGTGGAGGCCGCCCATGCCAGCCATCGCCCTCGAATCGTTGCCTACGGAACCATTACGCCCGGCCGCCAGGTCGCCCTGCGTGCGCTCGTCGCCGGCGAGGTGGTATCGGTCGGGGACGCGCTGCGGGAAGGCGGCATCGTCGCCGCCGGCGAGCCGCTCGTTGCCATCGACCCGTTCCAGTATGAAGGCGCGCTCGTCGAGGCGCGGGCGGACCTTGAGGAAGCCAGGGCGCGGCAGGCCGAGCGCGAGGCCTCGATCGCGCTTCAGGAAGTCACCCTCGAGAATGCCCGCGAGCAGCTCGAGATCGCGCAGTCCGACCTCGATCGGGCCCGCACCCTCTCCGAGCGTGGCTCGATGGCCCAGCAGTCGCTGGAGACGCGGCAATTGACGGTGGTGCAGCGGCGGCTTGCCGTCCACACGGCCGACTCCACGCTGGAGATTCAGCAGGCCCAGCTCGAACAGCTTCATGCCCAGATCGCCCGCCTTGAATGGCGCGTCCAACTGGCCGAACGCAATCTCTCCAACGTCGTGCTGAAGGCCCCGTTCGACGCCTATGTCGGATCGGTCGCTGCCGAGGTCGGCAAGCTGCTCAGCGTCAACGACGTCGTCGGCGTCCTGGTCGCACGCGACGAGTTCGACGTCCGGTTCTCGCTGACCGACGCACAATACGGGCGGCTCGTTTCCGACGGGCTGCTCGGGCGCCGCGTGGCGGTGACCTGGCGCATGGGCGGCGAGATGCAGTCGCATGAGGCAACAATCGTCCGCGTCGCCCCGGAGATCGCCTCGCAGCGCGGCGGTGTCGACGTCTATGCACGGATCGATAACGAGGCCAGCCCGGCGCATCTGCGTCCGGGCGCCTTCGTCGAGGTGGAGCTTGACGATCGGACCTACGATCGGGTCGTCCGCATCCCCTCCTCGGCGCTCTACGGAACCGACCGCATCTACGTCGTCGAGGATGGACGTCTGGCAGGCCGTTCGGTTGAAATCGTCGGCTACGACGGGGCCGACCTGCTGGTGCGCGGGGAACTTGCGGACGGTGACCGGATCGTCACCACGCGCATCACCGGCGCCGGGCATGGGCTGAAGGTGCAGGAGCAGGCGCCGGCGCCGGCGGAGGGCTCAGAGAGCGTGCCCGCGGCAGATCGCGACGATGGGCCGGAGCGCGGCGGCCATGGCTGACACGCACGTCGCCGCGCCGATCCGGTTCTTCATCCGGCACCCGATCGCAGCCAACCTCTTGATGGTGATGATGCTGCTGTTCGGTGTCGTCGGCCTGATGAAGCTGAACACGCAGTTCTTCCCCTCGACCGAGATCCCGCGCGTGTCGGTGACGGTGTCCTGGCCGGGTGCGAGCGCGGAGGACGTGGAGAAAAACGTCCTGCAGGCGATCGAGCCGGAACTGCGCTTCCTGGATGGCCTCGACCGGATGTTCTCCTATGCGAGGGAGGGGTCGGGCAGCATCTCGCTGGAGTTCGCCGCCGGCACCGAGATGCAGATCGCTGTCTCCGAGGTCGAGGCTGCGGTCAACGGCGTCACCACGCTGCCCGACGATGCCGAGACGCCCAAGGTGCGGCGCTCGGTCTGGTACGAAGGCGTCGCGAGCATCGCGATTTCGGGTCCGTTCAGCGAGCAGGCGCTCAGGGCCTATGCGCGCGAGATCCGCGACGGCCTGATCGCGGCCGGGATCGACCAGGTCGAGTTCACGGGTTTCCGCGACCCGGAAGTCTGGATCGACGTGCCCGAGCACGAACTGCAGCGGCTCGGCATGACGCTCTCCGACATCGCCCAGCGTGTCGGAGCCGGAACCCGTGACCTGCCGTCCGGCACGGTCGAAGGCGCGGTGGAGATGCAGCTGCGCTCGCTCGGGCGCGATCCGGACGCCGCCTCAATCGGCCAGATCGAAGTCGTCTCCCGGGAAACCGGCGAGAAGGTGCTGCTGCGCGACGTCGCCTCGGTGCAGGAGACCTTCGAGCGCAATCAGATCCTCGGCTATCACGAGGGCAACCGCGCGATCGAACTCGCCGTGCGGCGCGCGGTCTCCGCCGATACGCTGACCACGGCCCGTATCCTCGAGGACTACATCGACGCGGTCCGGCCGACGCTGCCGGAGTCCCTGCGGCTCGATGTCTACGACGTTCGTTCCGACGCGCTCGTCGACCGAATCAACCTCCTGGTCAAGAACGGGCTGTCCGGGCTGCTGCTGGTGGTCGTGGTCCTGTTCCTGTTCCTCAACGCCCGCATCGCGTTCTGGGTGGCCGTCGGTATTCCCGTGGCGATGTTCACGACACTCGGCTTCATGTGGCTGACCGGCCAGTCGATCAACATGATGTCGCTGTTCGCGCTGATCATGTG
>JAEYRQ010000532.1 GCA_023435545.1 Pseudomonadota bacterium
CCTGCGACCGCCTCGCGCGGATCGGCGATTGATCGAACAGCGATGCCAAGCCGGTCGGAGAGAACCTTTGCCGCAGCCTGCGCCTTCGCTACCTCCCGCGCCCAGATGCGGGCCTCGCGGATCGGCCGGACCAGCGTCAGCGCCTGAAGCTGCAGCCGCGCCTGCACGCCGGCGCCGAAGATCGCCGCAACGCCCGCGTCCTCGCGCGCCAGATGCCGCGCCGCGACCGCCCCGGCCGCGGCCGTCCTCACATCGGTCAGGTAGCCGTTGTCGAGCAAGAGCGCCTCGACCAGTCCGGTCCTTGCCGACAGCAACACCATCATCCCGTTGAGCGAGGGCAGGCCCAGCTTCGGATTGTCGAAGAAGCCGGGGCTGATCTTGATCGCGAAGCCGTCGATGCCGGGCACATAGGCGGTCTTGACGTCGACCTCGCCGCGGTGCTCGGGGATGTCGAGCCTGAGGATCGGCGGCATCGCCACGGCCTGCGTCGCCAGCGCGCGGAAGGCGCCTTCTACACAATCCACTGCAATGAGGTCGAGCGGCACGATCGGCCGCAGTTCAGCTTCGGTCAGAATGGTCATGCGGCTCATGCGGCGTCCTCCTCGGCGAAGGGGTTTTCGCCGCAGACGATCCGGCGGTGCAGGTCCATGTCGATGTTGCGGCCCGAGATCACCGCGACCGTGGTCCCCTGCGGGCGGATGCGGCCGGCGAGTAGCGCGCCGACGCCGACGGCGCCCCCGCCTTCGACGATCTCGCGCTCGTGCCGGTAGAGGTGGCGGATGCCCTCGGCGATCTCCGCCTCGCCGAGCAGCACTACGCCATCGAGATACTGCCGGCACATCGCAAACGTCAGGCGATTGTCGAGGCCGATTCCGCCGCCGAGCGAATCCGCCAGCGAGGGATACTCCCGCACCTGTACCGGCCGGCCGGCATCGAGACTTTCCTTCATCGCCGCGCCCCGCTGCA
Organism: Pseudomonadota bacterium; assembly: GCA_023435545.1. Lineage (GTDB taxonomy): Bacteria > Pseudomonadota > Alphaproteobacteria > Rhizobiales > Tepidamorphaceae > Tepidamorphus. Next base: position 967 of record JAEYRQ010000532.1, read on the forward strand.
TCGAGACGCCGATCACCCGGATCGAGGGCTTCAGCGCCTTGGCGGCGGCAGCGATCCCGGCCGCAAGCCCTCCGCCGGACAGCGGCACCAGGATCGTGTCAGCGTCCGGCGCCTGCTCGACGATTTCCAGCCCCAGTGTTCCCTGTCCGGCGATCACGCCCGGATGATCGAAGGGCGGCACCATCACCATGCCGTCCTCTGCGACCAGCCGGTCGACCTCCTCCTGTGCCTCGTCCTGACTGTCGCCGATGATCCTTGCCTCGGCACCGAGCCGTCGGATCTCTGCGAGCTTGTTCTCGGGAACGAGGCGCGACATGCAGATGATCGCCCGGATCCCCTTGCGCCGGGCCGCATAGGCGAGCGCGCGGCCGTGATTGCCGGTCGAGGCGGCAACCACGCCGCGGCGCCGTTCGTCTTCCGACAGCATGGCCACCGCGTTGGATGCCCCCCGCAGCTTGAAGCTGCCGGTGATCTGCCGGTGCTCCAGCTTCAACAGGACTGGCAGCCCGCAGTGGTCGGCAAGGCTCGGCGACGCGACCATTGCCGTGCGCTCGACGATACCGGCGATGCGCTCGCGGGCTGCCTCGAAGTCGGCGAGGGTGGGCAATGTGTCGGCGGGGGCATGCATCGTCATGGCGGCCTCAGGCTGTGGCCGCGGGAAGGCACATCACCCGCCCCCACTCCGGCCTCGGCGTATCGTCGCCGCACAGCCGCAGGCAGTTCCACGCGGTTGCCAGGTTGCTGGTGACGACGGGACGGCCGATCCGCTCTTCGATAAGCGGCGCGACCGCTGCGGCCCGCAACGCCGTGCAGGAGATGAACAGGGCGTCGCTGGACGCCATCGTGGCCGAGATGGCGAAGTCGACGATCTCCTGCGGCCTGATCCGCGCCATCTCCCGGTCGTCCTCGAAGCCCAGGCAGGTGAAGGCATCGATCTCGAAGCCTTTGGCCGCGAAGTAGTCGGCCATCGGGAGGCTGGTCTCGACAGTGTAGGGGGTCAGGATGCTGATCCGCCGCGCACCGGCCGCCCTCAGGGCGCGCACGGCGGCAAGCGTCGGCGTCACCACCGGCACGCCGGGCTTTGCCGCCTGAAGCGCCGCCTCAACTGCCTCGTCGCCGATGACAACGGAGGCCGAGGTGCAGGAATAGCAGATAGCATCGAGCGCCTCGCCCGGCAGGATCAGCTCCGCCCCCGCGGTCAGCGCCGGCTGCATGCGCCGGAGGTTCTCCGGCGTCGTCGGGTTGGCATAGGCGATCCGGGCCACATAGACGCCGATCCGCTCACTGGCGACCCTGCGCTGGAAGTCCGGCTCGGTGGTGGGGGCGGTGGCGAGCGCAACAAGCCCGACACGCCACTCCAGAGGGCGCTGATCGAGCGAGGGGCGCCGGCTGGCGAGGCTTGGGCGGAGGGGGGCATTCATCGGCGCTGTCCTGACCTGGGTGCTGCTTCGGCACTCACTTGACGGTCAGGCAGGGGCAGTCGGCAAGGCTCGTCACCTTGTGGGAGACGCTGCCGAGCAGGAATCCCTCCATGTCGCCGAGGCCGCGGCTCCCCAGGACGATAAGATCGATTGCGTTCTCTTTCGCAAAGGCGACGATGGTGCGGGCGGGGTGGCCGCGCTTGACCACGGTGCGGACCGAGGCTGCGCCGAGCTTCTCCAGTTCCTCGGCCGCGCTCCGCACGACCTCGTGCGCGAACTCCGACAGCGCCCGGTCCGGTGGCGTCGGATCGGCTGCCCTGACCATCGACAGCGAACTCTCCAGCGGGCCGTGGTGGCGGTAGACGCACAGGACCGACAGTTCCGCGCCATAGTGACCGGCGACATCTGCGCCGACCCGGAGCGCGCGCATCGCCGGCTCCGAGCCGTCGACCGGTAGCAGGATCTTCTTGAACATGGTCGTTTCCTCTCCTCTCGCCGCGTCTCAGCGGAAGGCCAGGTCGCGCAGGAACAGCGCGATTTGCGGGAAGAAGATCAGCGCCACCGAAACTCCGAACAGCATGACGAAGAACGGCGGCGTACCCCGGACAACCTCCCAGTAGGGGCGCTTGAATACCGCTATGGCTGTGAAAATGTCGCATCCGAAGGGTGGCGTTGCCGATCCTATGGCGACTTGCAGTGTGATGATGACGCCAACCAGCACCGGGTCGAGCCCCGTCGAGGCGACAACCGGCGCGAAGATTGGCACCAGCACGAGGATGACCACTATCGGATCGACGAACATGCAGGCAATGAAGAAGGCGATCGAGATCACGAACAGGACGCCGATCTGCCCCATCTCGGCGATGCCGACGGCGGCGAGCACCTGCTGAGGGATCTGCGCGAACGAAATGACCCAGGAGAATGCCGCGCCGGCGCCGACCAGGATGAACACCACCGCAGTGATCAGGCCGGTCGACTTGGCGATCGAGTAGACGTCGGCCACGCCGATCGAGCGGAATACGACGAGTTCCAGCACGAGCGCATAGAGCACGCAGACGGCGGCCGCTTCGGTCGGGCTGAAAATGCCGCCATAGATGCCGCCGACGATGATCGCCGGAAAGCCGAGCGGCCACAGCGCCCGGTACACCGCGCCAGCCCGCTCCCGCCAGTTCGTCCTCGGCTCGGTGGGCACGTCGTTACGGATCGCGTAGATCACCGAATAACTCGCGAAGACGGCCAGGATCAGCAACCCCGGCCCGATGCCGGCGATGAACAATTCGGCGATCGAGGTGCCCGACACGACGCCGTAGATGATCATGCCGATCGAAGGCGGGATCAGGAAGGCGATGTCGGAGGAGTTGACGATCAGCGCGAGGATGAAGCTGTCCTTGTAGCCCGCCTTTAGCATGCGCGGCCTGAGCGGGGTTCCCACCGCGACCACGGTCGCCTGCGTCGAGCCGGAGACCGCGCCGAACATCGTGCAGGCCGCCGCCGTGGAGACGGCAAGGCCGCCGCGCACATGACCGACGAAGCTCATCACCATGTCGATCAGGCGGCCGGCCGACTGGCCCCGGGTCATGATGTCGGCCGCCAGGATGAACATCGGCACGGCTATCAGCGAGGCGGGCCTGATCCCGGCCAGCATCTGCTGCACCATCGTCTCGATCTGCCCCAGGCCCCCGAACAGCGTGTAGAAGCCCACGAATGCCGCGGCGATCAGCGGGATCATCATCGGGAAGCCGATCAGCAGCAGCACGATCATGATCGCGAAGAGGGTGAGTGCCATGTCGCCGGTCCCTCAGCCTTCGCCGTTCTCTTCCTCGTAGCCTTCCAGCACGAGGGTCGAGAGCCAGACGTCCTTGGCGATCACATTCTTCACACCGGTCAGCGCGTACTGGAGCCCGGTCATGAAGAAGCCGAATGGCACCCAGGCGTACATCCTCCAGACCGGGATCTGCAGCGCCGGCAGGACG
>JAEYRQ010000310.1 GCA_023435545.1 Pseudomonadota bacterium
CTTTCGCGGCGACCACGTCGACCGGCAGCACGATCTCGCAGCCGGCCTTGCGCGCCGCCCCCTCGATGTTACGGGCCGTTTCCAACTTGTCAGCTTTGCACAGCGACTTGCCGATTTTGTGGCCGCGCGCGGCGAGGAAGGTGTTGGCCATGCCGCCGCCGATGACGAGTTGGTCGACCTTCGCCGAGAGGTTGGCCAGGAGGTCGATCTTGGTCGATATCTTGGCACCGCCGACGATGGCCATCACCGGGCGCTCCGGCGAGACCAGCGCGGTCTCCAGCGCCGCCAGTTCGGCAGCCATCGTCAGGCCGGCCGCCGCCGGCAGATGCCGGGCGATCCCCTCGGTCGATGCGTGCGCCCGGTGCGCAGCCGAAAAGGCGTCGTTGACGAACAGGTCGCCGAGGCCGGCGAGCCCGATCGCGAAGGCGTCCTCGTTGGCCTCGTCGCCGGGATGGAACCGGGTGTTCTCGAACAGCAGCACGTCGCCGGGCTTCGCGGCCCTGGCCGCCTCGGCCGCCCGGCCGTCGCGCCAGTCGGTCTCCACGAAGCGCACCGCCCGCCCGACCGCCTTCTCCAGTTCGGCCGCCACCGGCTTCAGCGACATTTCCGGGACGACCTTGCCCTTCGGCCGGTCGAAGTGCGACAGCACCAGCACCGCCGCGCCTTTGTCGAGAAGAGCGCGGATCGTGTCGGCGGCCCGCTCGATGCGGGTCGGATCGCCGACCTTGCCGTCGCGCACCGGAACGTTCAGGTCCGCTCGGACCACCACCCGGCGGCCGGCGGGATCGATGTCGTCGAGCGACCGGAACGAGGCCATGACCGGGTCAGCCGAGCCGGCCGAGAGCCGCCGCGGTGTCGGCCATGCGGTTGGAGAAGCCCCACTCGTTGTCGTACCAGGACAGGACCCGGACGAAGGTGCCGTCCATCACCTTGGTCTGGTCGAGCGCGAAGGTCGAGGAGGCCGGATTGTGGTTGAGGTCGATCGAGACCAGCGGCTCGTCGGTGTGGTCGAGGATGCCCTTCAGCATATTGGAGGCCGCAGCCGCCTTGATCGCCGAATTGACCTCGTCGACCGTGGTCTGGCGCCTGGCGACGAACTTGAAGTCGATCATCGAGACGTTCGGTGTCGGCACGCGGACCGAGACGCCGTCGAGCTTGCCGTTCAGTTCGGGCAGCACCAGGCCGACGGCCTTGGCCGCGCCTGTCGAGGTCGGGATCATCGACATCGCCGCCGCGCGCGCCCGGTAGAGGTCCTTGTGCAGGGTGTCGAGCACCGGCTGGTCGCCCGTATAGGCGTGCACGGTGGTCATGAAGCCCTTGTCGATGCCGATCGCATCATTCAGCACCTTTGCGACTGGGGCGAGGCAGTTCGGGGTGCAGGAGGCGTTGGAGACGACCTTGTGCCCGGCCTCCAGCTTGTCGTGGTTGACGCCGTAGACGACGGTCAGGTCAGCCTTGGTGGCGGGCGCGGAGACCAGCACGCGCTTGGCACCGGCCTCCAGATGCATCGCCGCCTTGTCGCGGTCGGTGAAGATGCCGGTGCACTCCAGCGCGACGTCGACGTTCAGCTCCTTCCAGGGTAGCTCCTTCGGGTCACGGATCGCCGTCACCTTGATCGGCCCCTGCCCCACGTCCATGCTGTCGCCGGAGACCTTCACCTCGGCGGGGAAGCGGCCATGCACGCTGTCGTAGCGCAGCAGGTGGGCATTGGTCTCGATCGGCCCGAGATCGTTGACGCCGACCACCACCACGTCCTTGCGACCGGACTCGATGATACCGCGCAGCACCAGCCTGCCGATGCGGCCGAAGCCGTTGATCGCCACACGTACAGCCATTTCCTCGTCTCCCGTCCTGTCTTGTCCGCCCCTCGCGCCGACTGCCGGCTGCTCAGGGCTCGATCGCCTGATCGAGCGCCGCCAGCCGCCGTCGGGCCTCCGCCACGACGGCTTCGGCGGTAATCCCGAAGTGCTCGTAGAGTTCCTTGTAGGGGCCGCTCGCGCCGAAGCCGGTCATTCCGACGAAGCCGCCGTCGCGCCCCACGAAGCGGTCCCAGCCGAAGGAAACCGCAGCCTCCACCGCGACGCGGACCGGCGTGCCCTCGAGGATCGAGCGCCGGTACTCCGGCGACTGCGCCTCGAACAGTTCGAAGCACGGTACTGAGACCACCCTCGTCGGCACGCCCTCGCGCTCCAGTACGGTTCGTGCGGCGACCGCGATCGATATCTCGGAGCCCGACGCAAACAGCGTCACCATGGCGTTGCCGGTGGCCGGAACCAACTCGTAGGCGCCGCGGGCGCAGAGGTTCTGATCGGAGTAGGCGTGCCGCACGGCGGGCAGGTTCTGGCGCGTCAGCGCGATGACACTCGGCGTGCCCCGCGAGTCCAGCGCGATCTGCCAGCACTCGGCGGTCTCCATGGCGTCGGCGGGGCGCATCACCTGGAGGTTCGGCATCGCCCGGAGACTGGCAAGATGCTCGACCGGTTGATGCGTCGGCCCGTCCTCGCCCAGACCGATGGAGTCGTGGGTCATGACGTGGATGACGCGGATGCCCATCAGCGCCGCCAGCCGGATCGCCGGACGGCAGTAGTCCGAGAACACCAGGAAGGTTCCGCCGTACGGGACGACGCCGCCGTGCAACGCCATGCCGTTCATCGCCGCGGCCATGCCGTGTTCGCGCACGCCGTAATGGATGTAGCGCCCGCCGTAGTTTTTCGCCGACAGGATACCGAGGTCCGGCGTCTTCGTGTTGTTGGATCCGGTCAGGTCGGCCGAGCCGCCTACGGTTTCCGGCACCGCCGGATTGATCACGCCCAGCACCAGTTCGGACGCCTTGCGCGTGGCGTGCTCGGGCCGCTCGGCGGCGAAGCTCTCCTTGATCTCGCGAATCGCCGGCGCCAGATCGACCGGCATCTCGCCGCGCATGCGCCGCTCGAACTC
>JAEYRQ010000633.1 GCA_023435545.1 Pseudomonadota bacterium
GGGGCAGCCTGCGGCAACGGTGTCACAGTGCGCCCGCGACGCTCCTTGCACCACCGCCGCCATCCCAGCCGGAGCCTCGCCGGAGAGCCGGGATCGGGACGCATCACTGTTGCCGGCGTACCCTCCCGATCCAGGATCGGCCTATCGGCCGTCCGGGATGACGCGGAGATGTTGACAGTTGAAGGGGCAGGCCGAAGGCCGGGGCGGAACCGCTCCCCGACCTATGCCATCTCGTTGGGGAAGTACTGGTAGATCCAGGTCTCGCTCAGCGCGTCCTCGCCCTTGCGCAGATACATGCGCAGGTCGACCGGGCCTGGGCCGGCGGTCTCGAGGTCGAAGACGACCCGCCACCGCTCGGTGCCGACGACGGGATAGGCGACCTCGCCGCTGATCGTGCCGCGGCTGGTCGCTATCACCGCCTCGACGCCGCTGTCGCGGCCAAGGCCGGCCAGGCCCTTGCCGTCGAAGTCGACGGCGAACTTGCGCACGCCGGCCGGCCGCGGCTGGCCGGGCACGCCGCCCATGCCGATGCGGGTCGCGACCACCCGGGCGACAGGCGGCACATGCGGGGTGTCGGCCAGCCAGTACAGGCGGTAGGCGAGATCATATTCGGCGCCGGCCGCGACCGGCTCCCTCGGCACCCAGAAGGCGACGATGTTGTCGTGGATCTCGTCGTCGGTAGGGATCTCGACCAGTTGCACCGATCCCTCGCCCCAGGCGCCCAGCGGCTCGACCCAGACGCTGGCGCGCCGGTCGTAGAACACGCCGTCGTCCTCGTAGTGGCCGAATTCGCGGTCGCGCTGCATCAGGCCGAAGCCGCGCGGATCCTTGTCGAGGAAGGAATTGACGCTCACCTGCGGTGGATTGACCAGCGGCCGCCAGATCCGCTCGCCGGCGCCGGTCCAGATCTCCAGGCCGTCGGAATCGTGGATCTCCGGACGCCAGTCGCGGGCGATCTCGCGGTTGTTCTCCCCGTACCAGAACATGCTGGTCAGCGGCGCGACGCCGAGCCGCTCGATCGGCTCGCGCACGAACAGCGCGGCGTCGATGTTCTGGACGATGCCCTTGTTCGGCGCCTGACTGACGATCCGGTAGGCGCCGGTGACACTCGGCGAGTCGAGCAGCGCATAGACGATGAGGCCGCCATTGCCGGCGCCTTCCATCCAGAAGTCGGTGAAGCGGGGGAATTCCTCGGGACCCGATGCGGCGGTGTCGACGGCGAGGCCGCGCGCCGACAGACCATACTGGTCGAATGGGCCGGAGGTGCGGAAATAGGAGGCGCCCAGCACCGCCAGCCAGTCGGTCTCACCGCCCTTGCCCATCACCCGGAATCCGGCGAAGCCGATGTCGTCGGGTAGCGCGCGGGCGACATGATTGGCCGGCATGTCGAAGTAGCTGGCATGGTAGAGGATCGGCCGGGACTGGCCCTTCTCCACCACATGCATGCCGACCGGGGCCTTGAAGAAGCGGCCGAGATGGAAGAAGCGCACGCCCGGCCGCGTCTCGTCATCGCCCCACCGCGTCGCCCCGTCGCGGAACCTCAGCTGCTGATGGGCGTCATAGTCGACCGCCTCGAGGACGTCGGACGCCCTGATCTCCGGCTCGCGATACGGGCGCCCGGCCAGCGCTCTGGCGCGCTCCTTCAGCAGGTCGAAGGAGAACGGCGAGGGCGAGCCGAGTTGCAGGCCCTCCTCCGCCGCCCGCGCGGCCAACCCCGGCAGCGCCCAGAAGGCGCCGGCGCCTGCGGCGGCCGCGAGCAGTCCTCTGCGAGAAACCCCGGGCATGTGACCTCCGATCTCCAGGTTGCGCCCTTCGGCCGGGGCAGAATGCGGTGCAACAAGGAGATTGTGTGGCCGGCGCGCCGAATTGCTGCCGTCGCGGCATCACAGCCGCGCGGACCGCAACCTCAGCGCATTACCGATGACGCTCACCGAGGACAGCGCCATCGCGGCAGCCGCGATGATCGGCGAGAGCAGGAGCCCCATCACCGGGTAGAGGATGCCGGCGGCGATCGGCACGCCGGCGGAGTTGTAGACGAAGGCGAAGAACAGGTTCTGGCGGATGTTGCGCATGGTCGCCCGGCTGAGGCGCCTGGCCTTGACGATGCCCATCAGGTCGCCCTTGAGCAGCGTCACCCCGGCGCTCTCGATGGCGACGTCGGTGCCGGTGCCCATGGCGATGCCGATGTCGGCGGCGGCCAGCGCCGGCGCGTCGTTGACGCCGTCGCCGGCCATCGCCACCACCCGGCCCTCCCTGCGCAGCCGCTCGACCACCGCGGACTTCTGGTCGGGCAGCACCTCGGCCTCGACCTCGTCAATACCGAGCCTGCGGGCGACGGCTTCAGCCGTGGTGCGGTTGTCGCCGGTCAGCATGACGATCCTGACGCCATCCCCGTGCAGCGCGCGGATCGCCTCCGGCGTCGTCGGCTTCACCGGATCGGCGATGGCGAAGATGCCCGCCGCCTCGCCGTCGATGCCGACGAAGATCGCGGTGGCACCATCCCCGCGCAGCGCGTCCGCGCGGTCCGCAAGAGCGCCGACATCGACCCCTTCCTCGGTCAAGAAGCGGGCATTGCCGATAACGATGCGGCGGCCGTCGACGGTGCCGGTGACGCCCTTGCCGGTCGGGCTGTCGAAGTCGGACGCCTCGGCAAGCTCGATGCCCCGTTCGCCGGCCGCCGCGACGATCGCCTCGGCCAGCGGATGCTCGCTGCCGCGCTCGAGGCCGGCGGCGAGCCGGAGGAGCTCGGTCTCGTCGACACCGTCGGCGGCGACGATCTCCGTGACCGCGGGCCGCCCCTCGGTCAGCGTGCCGGTCTTGTCGACGACCAGCGTGTCGACCTTCTCCATCCG
>JAEYRQ010000042.1 GCA_023435545.1 Pseudomonadota bacterium
GCGGAGGGCATGGACCCGTTGGCCAGCGAACCGTGGCGGACGCGGAGACGGTTCTCGGCGAGGAATCCCCCGACCACGCCCGCGTCGACCGCACCAGTGCGTTTCGCGTCTCCGCCGTGCTGCTGACGCTGTGGCTGGCGCCGGTCGCGGGTCTGGTCGTCGTCCTCGGCCCCGGCAACGTCTTCACCCAGATCGCCGGCTTCTTCAGCGTCATGGCGGTGGTGACCTTCGGGGGCGCATATGCGGTGCTGGCCTATGTGGCGCAGGAGGCGGTGCAGAACTACGGCTGGCTGGCGCCGGGCGAGATGCTGGACGGGCTGGGCATGGCCGAGACGACGCCCGGACCGCTGATCATGGTGACGCAGTTCGTCGGGTTCATGGGCGCCTTCCGCGATCCCGGCGGCCTTCCTCCGCTCGTCGCCGGCACACTCGGCGGACTACTGACGACCTGGGTCACCTTCGCCCCCTGCTTCCTGTGGATCTTCCTCGGAGCACCGTTCATCGAGCGGCTGCGCCACAACCGGGTTCTCACGGCAGCGCTAACGGCGATCACGGCGGCCGTGGTCGGCGTCATCCTCAACCTCGCCGTCTGGTTCGGGCTGCATGTGGTCTTCGGCGAGCTCGTCGAGGTGACCGCTTTCGGGTTGCGGCTCGACGTGCCGATCCTCGCCTCGATCGACTGGGCATCGGCCCTGCTCGTCGCGGCGGCGATGCTGGCCGTGTTCCGCTTCCGCGCCGGGCCGGTCACAGTGCTCGCCGGCTGCGCCGCCGCCGGACTGGCGCTCTACCTGCTCACGCTGATCTGACGAGTCTGTGAGGTCCTACAGCCGGTGTCGCTGCTGCCAGGCGGCATGGATCGCGCCTGCCGTCATCAGATCGAGATGGGCGCCGCCGCCGTTCTTGTAGACGGTGATCTCCCCGGCCGAGCGGCGCGCCGCCCCGCCGCGGGCGGCGGCCGGGACGAGATCGAACAGGTCGGCGACCACATCCGTCTCTGCAATTACTCCGGCGGCGAGCGGGATCTTCAGTTCGCCGATCTCGTGCAGCGTCGTCTCGCGGGCATCGACGAACAGCCGGCCGCGCCGCAGCACCTCGTCGTCCGCCTCGCGCATGTCGGGCGTGTAGGCGCCGACGAGGTCGACATGGGTGCCGGGCCTGAGCAATGCGCCTTTCACCAGCGGCTCCCGGCTCATGGTCGCGGTCGTTACGAGGTCCGCCTCGGGGACTGCGGAATCGATGCTGTCGGCGATCTCAATCCGCCGGCCGGTGTCGGCGAGGCGATCGGCCAGGGCTTCCGCCCGTCCGCGGCTGCGATTGGCGATGAGGATGCGTCGGATCGAGGGCCTGACCGCCAGATGCGCCCGGATCAGCGGCCCCGCCATGCTCCCGGCCCCCACCATCGCCATTGTCTCGATGTCGGGGCGCGCCAGCAGGTCGGCGCCGAGGGCCGAGTCACCGGCGGTCTTCCAGGCGGTGATGGCCGCCCCGTCGATCACCGCCGTGACAAGGCCGGTCTCGCCGTCGAACAGCAGGAACTGTCCCTGCACCGCCGGCAGCGGCGGGTCGCGGTCGGGATTGGCGGGAAACACCGTCACCGCCTTCAGCCCCAGTGCGCCTCCCGGCTGCCAGGCGGCCCTGATCAGGAAGGCGGAGGCGCCGTCGCGCTGCAGCAGGTCGTCGATCTTCGGCCGGGCGCCGCGATGCCCCTGCCTTAGCGCGGCGACCAGCGCCTGCCAGTCGAGGAGGTCGTGCACGGTGGGGGCGTCGATCAGGATCATGTCGGGTCCGTCGGGGCTGGTGGGTGAAATGAACGCGAAACAAACCCACGATATGCCCGGCCCGCCTGCACTGCCACCTCCCGCAACGCGATGGACGCGGCGGAAGGCAGGAGTCAGAATGCGCCGATACGGGCCCGAGATGGCCCAGGGAGGGTGAGATGTCGTTGCGTCGCGTGGTTTTCGGGTCCTTCTTCCTTCTGTTCGGTGCGGCCACACTTGTACCTGTCGCCGATGCCCAGCAAAGCCGTGTCGAGCGGCGCATCGTCACCATCGAGGATTCCGACTACTACGGGCACGACTACCAGACGTTGCGCGACGTGCCGCTGGCCCAGTGCGAGCAGGCCTGCATCGACGACGAGACCTGCCACGCCTTCACCTACAATCGCAGCGCCGGCTGGTGCTTCCTGAAATCGGATGTCGGGGAGCTGAAGAGCTTCTCCGGCGCGATCGCCGGGCGGATCAACGAGGTGACGGTCCGCGTCGAGACGTTGCCCCCCGCCGACCTCGGCTTCGTGCTGGAATGGATCCTCGCTGATGCCACGACCTTCGCCGCGCGGCTGCGTTCCGCGCCGGTGCCTCAGGGCGAGACCGCCCGCTCGCTGATCGCGGAGGCTCGCCAGGCGCGCGGCGCTGGCGATCCGGAGGCGGCCGCCGATCTGTTCCGCCGTGCGGTGCCGCTCGCCCCCAACGATCCGCTCGTGTTTGCGAGCCTGGCGCGCGCGCTGCTGGAGATGTCGCCGAGCGATCAGGACCGTTACCGCATCAACAGCGAGGCGGTCTGGGCCGCCATCACGGCCGTCCGCGAGTCCCAGGACCGCGCCACCCGCGCCGACGCTTACGACGTGCTCGCCTACGCGCTCGAGCGCCAGCAGCGTTACCGGCCGGCGCTCGAGGCCTACAAGGCGAGCCTCGCGCTGGTCGATTCGCAGGTCGTGCGCGCCGCCTACAATGATCTGCGGCAGTCGCACGGCTTCCGCGTGGTCGACTACACCATCGATTCCGACGCCGCCAATCCGCGCATCTGCGTGCAGTTCTCCGAGCAGTTGCAGGTTGGTCGCATCGACTTCACCCCGTTCGTGACGCTCGACGGCGGCACGCCGCCTGCCGTGACCGCGGAGGGCGAGCAGCTCTGCGTCGACGGCGTGCGCCACGGCGAGCGTTACCGGCTTGCGGTGCGGCCCGGTGTCCCCTCGGTGGTAGACGAGGAGACAGAGACCGCCTCCAACTTCCAGATCTACGTTCCCGACCGCGATCCGGGTGTCCGTTTCGCCGGCCGCAGCTTCGTCCTGCCGCGCGTCGGGGCGAAGGGCGTGCCCGCCGTCACGGTGAACACCGATGCGATCGAGATCGAACTCTACCGGATCGGCTCGCGCGGCCTGACGAATGTCGTGGGCGAGGGGCCGTTTCTGCGCCAGCTCGACAACTGGGATGCCGAGCGCATCGCCGACGAGACCGGCGAGAAGATCTGGAGCGGCTCGCTCGAGGTCCGCAACGAACTGAACCGCGACGTCACCACCCTGTTCCCGATCGACGAGGCGCTGCCCGAACGCCGCCCCGGCGTCTACGTGATGACCGCCAAGGCGGTCGGGGCGAAGCAGGACTACTGGGAGCCCTCCGCCACCCAGTGGTTCATCGTCTCCGACGTTGGCCTCACCACGCTGATGGGGCAGGAAGGACTTCACGTCTTTGCCCGGTCGCTGGAGACCGCCGCCCCGCTCCAGGGCGTCACGCTGCAGCTCCTGGCGCGCAACAACGAGGTGCTCGGCCAGGCGACGACGGATGCCGACGGCCACGCCCGTCTCGCCGCCGGCCTCACCCGCGGCACCGGCGGCATGGCGCCTGGCGTGCTGACCGCCGAGCATGGCGGGCTAGACTTCACCTTCGTCGACATGACCCGCTCGGGCTTCGACCTCACCGATCGCGGCGTCGCCGGCCGCGAGGCCCCCGGACCGCTCGACGTGTTCCTCTACACCGAGCGCGGCGTTTACCGGCCCGGCGAGACGGTCAACCTGACCGCGCTGGTGCGCGACGACACCGCCGAGGCGGTGGCCGGCCTGCCGCTGACGCTGATCGTCACCCGGCCGGACGGGGTCGAGGACCGGCGCCTGGTCGGGCGCGACGACGCGGAGGGCGGACATCTCTTCGCCCTGCCGATGATCGGCGGCGCGATGCGCGGCTCCTGGACGGCCGCCGCCTATTCCGATCCCAAGGGCCAGCCGATCGCCTCGATCGACTTCCTCGTCGAGGATTTCGTGCCGGACAGGATCGAGTTCGACCTGACCACGGCGGCGACCATGCTTCCGGTGTCCGAGCCGGTCGAGGCCGAGGTCGACGGCCGCTTCCTCTATGGTGTGCCCGCCGCCGACCTGCGGCTCGAGGGCGACATCATCGTCTCGCCCACCTCGGAGCTGCCGGCCTGGCCGGGCTATCGCTTCGGACTGGCCGATGAGGACGTGACACCGGTCCGCGAGCCGATCTACGACCTGCCGCGCACCGATGCCGACGGCAAGGCGAGTTTCCCGGTCCTCGCTCCGGCTCTGCCGGAATCGACGCGGCCGCTGAAGGCGCGCATCGACATCCGGATGCGCGAAGGCGGCGGGCGCGCGGTCGAGCGGAGCCTCGATCTTCCGATCGAGACCGGCATGCCGATGCTCGGCGTGCGTCCGCTGTTCGCCGACGACACGGTGCCGGAGCGTTCCATGGCCGCCTTCGACGTCATCGCGCTCGACCCGTCCGGCAGCCGGACCGCCGAGCGCGGCGTGCGCTGGGAACTGCTGCGCGTTGAACGGAACTTCCAGTGGTACCGGCTCGATGGCAGCTGGACCTATGACGCTGTGACCTACACCTCGCGCGTCGCCGACGGACGCATCGACCTCACGGCCGACCAGCCGGCCCGGCTGACGGCCGACGTCGACTGGGGTCGCTACCGGCTGGACGTGACGTCCTCAGATCCCGACGGTCCCGTCACCAGCATCGACTTTACCGCCGGCTGGTATGTCGAGGCAAGCGACGCCGACAGCCCCGACTCCGTCGAACTGACCCTGGACAAGCCCACCTACCGGGTCGGCGAAACCGTCCGTGTCACCATCGCGCCGCGCATCGCCGGCACCGCAATCGTCGCGGTGGTCGGCGAGACGGTGCTGGCGAGCCGCGAGGTGACGGTCGGCGAGGAAGGCGGCACGGTCGAACTGACTGTCAACGAGAGCTGGTCGCCTGGTGCCTACGTGACCGCGACGGTCCTGCGCCCGATGGGCGAGAACGCCTCGCACATGCCGGCGCGCGCCGTCGGCCTCGCCTGGCTCGAGGTCGACATGTCCGACCGGACGCTGTCGGTCGATCTCGACCTGCCCGAGGTCGTGCGTCCGCGCGGCGAGATGTCGGTGCCGCTGTCGGTCGCGGGGCTTTCGCCCGGCGAGCAGGCCTATCTCACGGTCGCGGCCGTCGATGTCGGTATCCTCAACCTGACCGGCTACGAGCCGCCGGCGCCGGAGACCTGGTATTACGGCCAGCGCAAGCTCGCCATGGAGATGCGTGACATCTACGGCGCCCTGATCGACGGGCTGTCCGGCGATGTCGGGCGGCTGCGCCCCGGCGGCGGTGAAGGCGCCGCGCTCGAGGGGGCCCCGCCCACCCAGGAGCCCGTCTCGCTGTTCTCCGGCCTGGTGACGGCGGACGCCGACGGCCGCGCGACCGTCACCTTCGACATCCCCGAGTTCGACGGAACGCTTAGGGTGATGGCGGTCGCCTGGACGAAAGACAGCGTCGGCCACGGCGTCGGCGACGTCATCGTCCGCGATCCGGTGGTGATGATCTCGAGCCTGCCGCGCTTCCTTGCGCCGGGGGATCAGTCGCGGCTGCGCATCGACCTCGACAACACCGACGGTCCGGCAGGCGCTTATGTCCTGTCGGTCGCCAGCGAAGGCTCCGTCGCGGCCGGCACGCCGGAACCGGCCACCATGCTGCAGCTCGCCGAAAAGCAGAAGGCGGCGGCCTCCGTGCCTCTGACCGGGACGCGCATCGGCCAGGACCGGCTCACGGTGCGGCTTGCCCACGAGAGCGGGCTCGAGATCACCCAGGACCTCAATATCGGGGTCAGGGGCGCGGAGCCGCCGTTCAGCGAGCGCCGGCTGGTCAGCCTGGCGCCCGGCGCCAGCCTGATCCTCGATGGCACGCTGGTTGCCGACCGGATTCCCGGCAGCGGCTTCGTCAGCCTGTCGATCACCCGGGCCGGCGCGCTCGATGTCCCCTCGATCATGGCCGCGCTCGACCGCTATCCTTATGGCTGCGCCGAGCAACTGACCAGCCGCGGCATGCCGCTGCTCTATTTGTCCTCGGTCGCCCGCGACCTCGGCCTCGGCACCGAGCCCGAATTGCGCGAGCGCATCGACAAGGCGATCAGCAACGTCCTGGCCAAGCAGTCCTCGAGCGGCGGCTTCGGCCTGTGGGGTCCCTCGGGCGGCGGCGATCTGTGGCTCGATGCCTACGTCACCGAGTTCCTGACCCGCGCCCGCGAGCAGGGCCACGCCGTGCCGGACCTCGCCTTCGGCCAGGCGCTGGACAATCTGTCCAACATGCTGGGCTTCTCGACCGACGTCGAGAAGGAAGGCGCCCAGATCGCCTATGCGCTCTACGTGCTCTCGCGCAACAAGCGGGCGGCGATTTCGGACCTGCGCTATTACGCCGACACGCGGATCGCAGACTTCCCGACGGCGTTGTCGAAGGCCCAGATCGGCGCGGCGCTGGCGCTCTATGGCGAAGCCGAGCGGGCACGCAGGGCCTTCGCCGCCGCGCTGGAGAACCTCGAAGGCGCCGCGGCGGGGTCCTACCGCTCCGACTACGGCTCGCGCCTGCGTGACGGTGCCGCCACCTTGACGCTGGTCGCGGAAAGCGGCGTCGGCGACGCACCGATCCCGGCGCTGTTGCAGATCGTCGACACCGAGCGCGACGGTCGCCGTTACACCAGCACCCAGGAGGACGGCTGGATGCTGATGGCGGCGCACGCGCTCATCGCCGAATCCGGGACGATGCGGCTCGACGTCGACGGCGAGGCGGTCGAGGGCAACCTCATGCGCCGCTACTCGGGCGAGCGGCTGGACGGGCGGCCGGTGAGCATCCGCAATACCTCCGACCAGGCGGTGACGGCTGTCCTCACCACCACCGGCATTCCCGAGGTCTCGCGCGGCCCCGAAGCCAACGGCTTCGAGATCCGCCGCACCTACTACGACATGAATGGCGACCAGGTGCCGGTTGCCGAGGTCGCGCAGAACGACCGCTTCGTCGTGGTGATCGAGGTCACCGAGAACAGCGACTGGCCGAGCAAGGTGCTGGTGGTCGACATGCTTCCGGCCGGCTTCGAGATCGACAATCCGAACCTCGTCGGTTCGGCCGATCTCGCGGGCTTCGGCTGGCTGCCGGAGAACGTCAACCCGGCGCATGTGGAGTTCCGCGACGACCGCTTCGTCGCAGCCTTCGAGCGCGACGGGCGCGGCGACAGGGACTTCTCGCTGGCCTACGTGGTGCGTGCGGTCTCGCCCGGCAGCTTCGTCCATCCGCCGGTGCACGTGGAGGACATGTATCGTCCCTACCTGACCGCGCGCGGCGAGACCGGCCGCATCGAGGTCCTGGGTCCG
>JAEYRQ010000074.1 GCA_023435545.1 Pseudomonadota bacterium
AAGCCGGGGCGGAGGCGGCGCGCCGCCTCGTCGAGGAGGTGGTGCGCGGTGATCCGATGATGCAGAGCCTCGGCATCGCGGTCGAAGAGGCCTCGCCCGGAAGGGTGGTGCTGTCGCTGACGCCACAGCCGCATACCGCCAACTGCTATGGAATGGTCCATGGCGGCGCCATCTTCACGCTCGCCGACAGCGCCTTCGGCTGCGCAGCGGTGTCGCGCGGCGAGCCGACGGTCGCCAACCATTGCCATGTCAGCTTCCTGGCACCCGGTTCGGTGGGCGAACAACTGTTCGCCATTGCCGAAGAGCGGTTCCGCGAGGGGCGCAACGGCATATATGACGTGACCGTCAGGACCTCCGGCGGACGGGTTGTCGCCGAACTGCGCGGCTGGTCCCGCGGCCTTCCGCCCGAGCGGGCGCCGCGCACTGCAGGGAACGGGGAGACGGCTTGATGGGCGAGGCATTTATCTGCGAGGGGGTGCGCACGCCGATCGGCCGCTACGGCGGTGCGCTGGCGCAGGTGCGCGCCGACGACCTCGCCGCGCATGCGGTGCGCGAGCTCGTCGCCCGCGTTCCCGGCCTGAAGCCCGAGGCGATCGACGACGTTATTCTCGGCTGCGCCAACCAGGCCGGCGAGGACAACCGCAACGTCGCCCGCATGGCCGCCCTGCTGGCGGGCCTGCCCGAGACGGTGCCGGGGGCGACGATCAACCGGCTGTGCGGCTCCGGCCTCGACGCGGTCGGCACCGCGGCCCGCGCCATCAAGGCGGGCGAGGCGTCGATGATCATCGCCGGCGGCGTCGAATCCATGTCGCGCGCGCCCTTCGTCATGGGCAAGGCCGATCAGGCCTTCTCGCGCTCCGCCGAGATTTTCGACACCACAATCGGCTGGCGTTTCGTCAACCCGCTGATGAAGGCGCAGTACGGAATCGATTCCATGCCGGAGACGGCGGAGAACGTCGCCGAGGACTTCCAGGTCTCGCGCGCCGACCAGGACGCCTTCGCGCTGAGGAGCCAGCAGCGGGCGCTCGCCGCCCAGCAGAACGGCCGGCTGGCGAAGGAGATCGCGCCGGTGACGATCCCCCAGCGCCGGGGCGATCCGGTCGTCGTCGCCAAGGACGAGCATCCGCGCGACACGACGCTGGAGAAACTGGCCGCGCTGGCGACCCCGTTCCGCAAGGGCGGCAGTGTGACCGCCGGCAATGCGTCGGGCGTCAACGACGGCGCCGCCGCGCTGTTCGTCGCCTCGCCCGAAGCCGCCGAGGCGAACGGCCTGACGCCGCTCGCCCGCGTGCTCGGCATGGCGACCGCCGGCGTGCCGCCGCGGATCATGGGCATCGGCCCGGCGCCTGCCTCGCTGAAGCTGCTCGGCCGGCTCGGGCTGACGATCGCCGACATCGACGTGATCGAGCTCAACGAGGCCTTCGCCGCACAGGGCCTCGCCGTGACGCGCCAGCTAGGCCTGCCGGATGATGCGGAGCACGTGAACCCCAACGGCGGCGCCATCGCGCTCGGCCATCCGCTCGGCATGTCGGGCGCCCGCCTCGCCCTCACCGCCGCGCTGGAACTGAAGGAACGCGGCGCCAGGCGCGCGCTGTGCACCATGTGCATCGGCGTGGGGCAGGGCATCGCGATGGTGATCGAGCGGGTGTGAGGCAAGCGCGGCAGCCTCGCCGCGAAAGGGCAGGTCCCTCGGCCGGTTCCGGTGGGGGTGGCGTCGGGTGTGCTGTAGTGCAGCGTTGCCACACCCGCTTACGGCAATCCAGGCGGGTCTCTGGCCACCGGAATTGATCCCCTAGGGCGCTAAGTCGAGCTGCCCCGCAGATCAATTGCCCCCGTCATCCCGGACGGCGCAGCCGAGCCGGGATCGGGAGGGCACGACCGAACGGGAGAAGCGTCCCGATCCCGGCTCTCCGGCTTCGCCTCCGGGCGGGAAGACGCGCCTCTAGATGTCGCCTATGGGGCCTGGTCCGTGAGTTGACCACGCCCTCTCCCGCCCGACCACGTCATGCCCGGGCGGGCATCTCCTACGCCGCTGCCAGATTGCCGGATCAGGCCCGGCAATGACGTCGGAGGGTGCGCCCCCGCCCCGCCTCACGCCGGCGCCGGCTCTCCGTTGGCCTTCACCTCGATCACCGGCTTCATGTCGTTCAGCGTCATCTCGTCGAGGTGGCAGAAGATGTAGTGGCCGTCGGCCATCCGCCGGTTGGGCGGCACGCGGGTCTCGCACAGCCCCTCGATGACATAGGGGCAGCGGGTGCAGAACGGGCAGCCTTTCGGCGGGTTGGCGGGCGAGGGCAGATCGCCCGACAAGAGCACCTTGCGCTTCTCGATGCTGGTGTCGGCGATCGGCACCGCCGACAGCAGCGCCTCGGTGTAGGGGTGATAGGGGGGCGAAAAGATCTGCTCGGTCGATCCCTGCTCCATGATCTGGCCGAGATACATCACCACCACCCGGTCGGCGAGGTAGCGCACCACCGACAGGTCGTGGCTGATGAACAGCAGCGTCGTGCGGTGGTCGCGCTGGATGTCCATCAGCAGTTCGGTCACCGCCGCCTGCACCGACACGTCGAGCGCGGAGACCGGCTCGTCTGCGATCACCACCTCCGGATTGCCGGCGAACGCCCGGGCGATGCCGACGCGCTGCTTCTGGCCGCCGGAGAGCTGGCGGGGCCGCCGCTTGGCGAAATCGCGCGGCAGCTTGACGATGTCGAGCAGCTGGTAGACCCGCTCCTGGATCTTCTCCTTGTCGGATTCCACCCCGAACTTGCGGATCACCCTGGCGATCTGGCTGCCGACGGAGTGGCTCGGATTGAGCGTGTCGAACGGGTTCTGGAACACCATCTGCAGCTTGGCGATGGTCTTGGCGTCGCGCTTCTCCACCGGCAGGTTGGCGAGATCGAGATTGCCGAGGAAAACCCCGCCCTCGGTCGCCTCCTCCAGCCCCATCAGCACCTTGGCGAAGGTCGACTTGCCACAGCCGGACTCGCCGACGATCGCCACCGTCTCCGCCTCGCGGGCCTGGAAGGTCAGCTCCTCGTTGGCCTTGATGGTCTTGGTCTCGCCGCTCAGCACGAACATGGCGGGCTGCTCGATCTCGTAGTGCTTGGTCAGGTCCTCCACCTTCAGCACGACGTCGCCCGGCTCGACCGGCGGCCGCGTGTCCGCCTTCGGCCGCGCCGCCTCCCAGTCGATCTCGCTCCAGCGCACGCAGCGCACGAAATGCTCCGGGCCGATGTCGACGCGCTCCATCGGGATGTCCTGGCTGTCGCACAGGCCGCCCTTGAAGGCGAAGCAGCGCGGGCCGAAGTTGCAGCCCGGCGGGCGCTGGTGCGGCAGCGGCAGCTGGCCGGGGATCGCCACCAGCGGATGTGCGTTCTTGTCGGCGCCCGGCAGCGGGATCGAGGAGAACAGGCCGCGGGTATAGGGGTGGCGCATGTCGTTGAAGACGGTGCGGATGTCGCCGACCTCCACCGCCTCGCCGGAATACATCA
>JAEYRQ010000121.1 GCA_023435545.1 Pseudomonadota bacterium
CCCCGATCCCGATGTCTACCGCGACCTGTTCCGCCGGGTCGGCGCCGACTGGCTTTGGAATTCGCGGTTGAGGTTCGACGACGCAAGTCTCCGATCGACCCTCGCCGATCCGGCGGTGGAGCTCTACCTGCCGATGCGCGGGGGCGCACCTGTCGGCATCCTCGAACTCGACTTCCGCGACATGCCGTCCGTTGAGCTCGCCTTCTTCGGACTGGTGCCAGAGGTGATGGGAGGCGGCATCGGCCGCTGGCTGATGGATCAGGCGATCGAGCTAGCTTTCCGGCCCGGCGTCGAAAGGTTCTGGCTGCACACCTGCACCTTCGACCACCCGGCCGCGCTGTCCTTCTACCTGCGCTCCGGCTTCGTGCCCTACGCCCGCAAGATCGAGATGTTCCCGGATCCTAGGCTGATGGGTGTGCTGCCGCGCGACGTCGCCCCGCATGTGCCGGTGATCGGATCCTGAATTCCAATTCAGCTGATGCCCCAGTTAGATCCGCGAAATGTTCTGATTCGATGACGCCGAGAATGACAACTGGAGAGGCCCCGTGAGCACCCCTCGAGAGCGAATTCCGGTAGATAAGAAATACATCCAAGCGCTTGGGCGCGCCGCCTATAATTTTGCATATCTTGAGTGGGGAATCATTTGGCTAGCTGAAACCATTGATGCTGGATTCATAAACCGATCCCGAAAATGGACAGCTGGCCACTTAGCATTGAAGTTCTCTAATGTTGCTGACAATATTGACGAATCCGAATCTGACAAAGCGAGAATAGTCGATCTATCGAAAGAATTTAATCATTTAGCTAAGGAAAGGAACAAATTATTACATGGAAACCCATTTACTGGCGCTGGAGGCGAGCAGCGACTGCAGCATAGAGGAAAGCACGGCAAGACAGATTGGACTATTGAAATAATCAATGAATTCTCCGATCGATTGGCGATTGCGAGCACCGAGGCTGGCAATCTGTTACATGACGGCAGATATGCCGCGTGGCAGAAACGAAACAAATCTTCTGCAATCCAGAAAAGCTGATCACTCTCGGCGAAAACTGCATATTCTCTACAGCCTCTCAACCGATAGACTCAACCTCCGCAACAGCGCCGCCAGCGCCTCACGCTCATCCGCATTGAGGCCTGCCAGAAACTCCGCCTCGCTCGCCATGTCCGCGCGGAACGCCGCCTCGGCGCGCTGCCGGCCGTCATCGGTCAATGAGACGAGCAGGCTGCGGCCATCCTCCGGCGAGGGCTCGCGGCGGATCAGTCCGGCCCTCTCCAGCCGCGCGAGCCTGTGGGTGAGGCCGCCGGACGAGATCATCAGCGAGGTGTAGAGCTCGGTCGGCGTCAGCCGGTAGGGTGGCCCCGACCGGCGGAGCGTGCTGATCACGTCGAACTCGCCGCGGTCGAGGCCGAAGCCGGCGAAGGTCGCCTCGATCGAGGGACGCACCAGGTTCGAGAGCCGGTAGATCCGGCCGAGGATCGCCATCGGCGCGGTGTCGAGGTCCGGCAGTTCGCGTGCCCACTGCGCACGCAGTCGGTCGACGTGGTCGGCGTTATCACCCACCTGGCCGAGGCTTGCCTCCCGCTGACGATCGGATGGCGCCATCGTCTCTCTCCCATGCGGTCCATGCTGCGGCGTCATACCTCGGAACTATCTTGACGTGAAGATAGAATCATTTATCTTCATGAGAAGATATATCGCTGTTTCCAGCAGGAAGCGCCAACGCAAGGGGTATGTCATGCCAACGATCCTCCGCAGCGCCGAGCAGCGCCGCTTTTCCAACCGCACGATCCGCTTCGAGGGCCGCGACCATGGCTCCGCCGTGTCGCTGTTCCTGATCGACAACGAGCCCGGCGAAGGTCCTGACCTGCATGTCCATCCCTATCCCGAAACCTGGGTGGTGCGATCGGGCAAGGCGCGGTTCATGGTCGGCACGGACAGCATTGAGGCCGGCCCAGGCGACATCCTCGTCGTCGAGGCGAACACGCCGCACGGCTTCCGCAACATCGGCACCGGCCGCCTCGAACTCACCTGCATCCACGCCAGCGACAGGATCGTGCAGGAGTGGGTGTAGGAGCCGTGATTGTGCGGCGAACCTGCGAGTTCAACAAGATACCTCAAGTGAATCACTGTAAAGAATGCTGGGATTCACCCGGCACTATTGGTATTCTTTGCGAATGATACCGCAGAAAGAACTGCAGAGACATATTGCTTGGTGCGCAATAGGGCCGACTACGTTACGTCGCATGTGCCCACCAGGCGGACGGAGAGCAGTCTGCAAATGGCTATCAGAGGCCAGCTTGGAACCCCTCAGAGATGACGATCTGCCGGCTACAATCGACGTATGGACCCGCAATATTTGCGACAAAACAAGAATTCCTTGGGGTGCATCAAGAAAATCGATCAACCTGTTCTTAAGGGATTTAGCGTACAACTGGCATATGAGGCAAATATTCTGCCTCGGAGCCAAAGAATCCGAGCTTGAAGTTCCGTTGGATAGCAAGGTCATGACCGCCCTGCGCCGGCAGGCAGCGACCGATCTACCCATGTGCAGCGTAGTCGATCTCAATCCTGCGCTCAGTGAATGCTACCAGCGGGCTGCCGAGGAGGAAGCACGGAGACGCGGCATTGCAAGGGTCCACCTTGACCTCCTCTATTGGGCAGCGGATCCCGCGGTCAGTGTGGCCTGACCACCCAATGCCGCTCCTTACCTCGCCCCCACCTCGAACTCATTTCGCCGAGTTCAGCAACTCCAGACTGACGTCTGCCGCGACCTATTGCGCCCCCGAGGCCAGCGCCTCCAGCACCGCATGGGCCGCGGTTATGCGCGCGGGGATCGGGATGTTCCGGTTGGCGAGCATCACGATGCCGATCCGCTTGTCCGGAACGAAGGCCGCATAGGCACTGAACCCGCCCGTGGAGCCGGTCTTGTTGAACAGGGTCGGGCCGGATGGCCGCTGCGGCGGGTCGAGCGGCGTCGCCGGGTTGGCCTCGTAAATCATCGTGGTGGAGTTTCCGGCGAGCAGCGCCTCCAGCGTGACCGGATAGGGATACTGCTCCCAGCCGAGCCCCTGCACCATCCCGCCGATCCGGAAATATCCGACCTGGGTTCCCTCGACCGCCTGCCGCATCGGCATGTCGAGCGTCTCCGGCGCGATGTTTGCCTCGACGAACCGGATCAGGTCGCTCGATGTGGTCTTGACGCCGTAAGCCTCGGCGTCGAAGACGGCGGGGTTCACCCGCACCGCCCGGTTATCCTTGTTGTAGCCCCAGGCGTAGCTGTCCATCGCCGCCTTCGGAACGCGGATGTAGGTCTGCCCGAACCCCAGGCCGGCGAAGATCTCCTTTTCCATCAGGCCAGCGAAATCGCCGCCCATGGCAAGCGCGGTCAGGTGCCCGAACAGGCCGATGCTGGGATTGGATTACCGCCGGTGGGGGCCCGGCGGCGCCGACGGCTGCCACTGTCGGAAATAGGTCACCGCGTCGGCCACGACCGAGACCGTTCCCGGAAGCTGCAGCGGCAGCCCGCCGGCGGTATAGGTGCCGAGATTGACGAGACTCGCCTGATCGATGGGACTGTCGCGCAGTTGCGGGATGTACTTGCCGGGCCTGTCGTTCAGCGACAGCCTGCCCGTCGCGGCCGTATGGGTGGCGAGCGTCGCGGTGAACGTCTTGCTGACCGAGCCGATCTCGAACAGCGTGTTCTGGGTGACCGCTTGATTGCCGTCCCTGGAAGCCACCCCGTAGTTGAAGAAATACCTGCGGCCGTCGACCGTGACGGCCACGGCGAGGCCCGGAACGCCGTGCTGCTGCAGGAGCGGACGGAAGGCGCCATCCACGGCGGCGGCGATCCTGGCCTGTTCGTCCGCCCGCCCCGTTTGGGGCACGACGCACACGAGAGTCGCAGTCAGGGCAGCGAGCCCGACCGTCCGTACGAGACAAATCAAAGTTCAACCTCTCCTGTCAGGAAGTGACTCGATAAGCGCAAACATAGGGCGTGTCATCCCGGCCGGAGTGAAGCGGAGAGCCGGGATCGGGACGCATCCGCCGCTTGCGTCGTACCCTCCCGATCCCGGCTCGCCGCCTTCGCGGCGTCCGGGATGACGCGAGAGTGGGGTCCGGAATGAGGGAGCGTTTCTGTGGACCACGGCCGCAGCAACATCCTCGACGCACGTCCCGGACTTGATCCGGGACCCAGCCAACCGCGTCGATGCCGCAACCGATGGCGACCCGGCACCCGCCGCTGGGCCCCGGATCAGGTCCGGGGCGTACCGGCGTGGATGAGGCGATGGTTGCGCGAGCCGGATCTCGGCGCAGCGACGCCAGGCAGGGCGCCCTCAGAGTTGATGACAGGGCAAGTGGTCTTTCGGGTGGCCACACTTGGCGCCAATGGGAAGTGACCCGGGAGGCTGGGCCCCTACCCCCTCCCCGCCTCCACGTCGCCGATCGCCTGGTCGAGCATCTCCAGCCCGAGGTCCAGTTCCTGGGTCGTCGCGGTGAGCGGCGGGGCGATCCGCCAGACGGCGGACATGGAGCTGCCGGGCACCGAGACGATGTTCATCGACAGGCCGAGATCCATGCAGCGCCGGGTGATCGCCTGGCCGAGTTCAGGATCGGGCTCGCGCGAGTGGCGGTCCTTCACCAACTCGACGCCGTAGAGCATGCCCATGCCGCGCACGTCGCCGATCACCTCGTGCTTCTGCATCAGCGAGTCGAGCCCGGCCTTGAGGTAGGCGCCGGTCTCGCGTGCGCGCTCGTTGAGATTCTCCTCCTCCAGCACCTCGAGCACCGCCAAGCCGACCTCCGCCGGCAGCGGGTCGGAGACATGCGAGGTGACATGCAGGAACCGCTTGGAATGGCAGTCGTCCTCGATCTCCGGCGTCGTGCAGGCGGCCGCCAGCGGCAGCCCCCCGCCGAGCGTCTTGGAGACCGTCACGATGTCCGGCTCGACGTTGAAGATGTCCGAGGCGAAATCGGCGCCGAGCCGCCCGAACGCGGTCTGTGCCTCGTCGAGGATCAGCAGCATGCCGCGTTCCTCGCACTTCTGCTTCAGCTTCGGCAGATAGCCGTCCGGCGGCACGATGACGCCGCCCGACGACTGTACCGGCTCGGCCAAAACTGCGGCCGGCGCCCCCGCCGTCTGCGCGTCCACCATGTCGAAGCCGACGTCGAGGCATGTCGTGTCGCAGGTGCCCTTGCAGTGGCGGATCGGGCAGCGGAAGGCGTTCGGCGCCGGGATCGCCATGTTGCCGGGCGTCGCCGGCCCATAACCCCGCCGTCCAGCAACATAGGTGGAGGCGGCGGCCGCCCCGGTCATGCCGTGCCAGGAGCCCGTCATGCCGATCACCTCGAAGCCGCCGGTATGCAGCTTCGCCATCCGCAGGGCCGCCTCGTTGGCCTCGCCCCCGGTCGACAGGAAGATCGAGCGCGACAGCTTTCCCGGCAGCATGTCTGCGAGGCGGGCGGCGAGCTTGACCACCGGCGGGCTCAGCATGCCCGAGAACAGGTGGATCGCGCCATCGCAGGCCTTCTTCACCGCCTCGACGATCTTCGGATGATTGTGGCCGAGCGTCGAGCACATCTGGCCCGACGTGAAGTCGAGGATCGCCCGGCCCTCGGTGTCGTAGACGTACGAGCCCGACGCCCGCTCGATCAGCCAGGGGCTGAACGCGGAGCCGTAGCGGATCAGGTTCTCGTCGATGCGGGGTTCGGCCATGCTCGTCTCCGGTGTCGGGGTGCCGACACACTAGAGCATCCCCGCGCACCGGTGAACTGCCTCGCGGCGCCCGCCTACTTCGGGCAGAAGACGATGAGCTGGAACGGATAATTGCCATCCGCCCCACCAAGCCTAATCCACACCCCGACCCCTTCTGCCCCCCCATATGGACAGTTCGCAGAGATAAAGGGCTCCTCAGTATATGCAGAGGCCGAGCCATCGCCGCGCCCGAAACTCGCCGTACAGGTACAGTCCGCGACGCTGCGAACGAAGTTCACTAGGTAGAATCCGGTGGAAGTCCTCGTGCTGGACACTACGCCACCGCCCCGCAGCAGCGTGCCGTCGCTCAGCACAGTCGCCGACATCAGCGCCGTGCCGAGGGCCTGGTCCGCCGCCTCTGGACGGGGCGCGTTCGGATCGTAGCCCGGAGGATACTTCAACTGTTCCTGTGCGCGACCGGGCGAGTTGGCAAGAACCACGCTGACAGCAACACAAAGGGCAAGACAGATTGCGCGATACATCGCAGGCGCTCCAATGGTCAACGGGGGCCCGCCGCGAGCCGCCGCGACACATCGCCCATACGGATACTATGCCAGCAGGGCCCGACGCGACACCAGCGCCAGTTCCGCACCGCGACCAGATGTCGGGCAACGAGCCTACACGCGAACCACGCGCCCCGTGGTGATGCCCGTCGCCGGACGCGACAGGTCGAATACGGCGACATCGACATCCCACTGCTCCGCCAGTCGCTTGAACGCCGTTGCCCGATCCGAAGACGATCCATCTGCCGCGGGCACGTCAGCATCCGCCTTTGCCCGGTGCAGCCCCGGCAGCGGGCGAAGACCTCGATAGACCTCGAGGTCATGCCGGGCGTCCCCAGGGAGATTGGCCATGTCGGGGCCCCTTCGCTCGATCTCGGCCATGTTGAACAACGCCACCACCGCCTCCACACAGGCATGGGCTGCCGTGCGCATGGGATTGAGGCCCGCCGCGCAGCCGGTCGCCGGTCGCCGGCCATCGGCATCCGTGCAAGCGCACACATAGACCAGCGCGCCCGACCTGTGGCGATGCTCCAGCAGCTGCAACTGGAGCCGCCTCGCCATCAGCCACGCCTGCAGCTGGTCGAGCGATCGGTCTAGGCCGCCGAGCTCGACACGGCGGAAGCTGACCTCGCCGCTCCACCAGCCCGCGAGCGCATCATGCTCAATCAGTTCGAGCAGCCCTCGCAGCGCCGCGTCCTCGAGATCGGCGCCGACCGAGCAGCCTCGACTGTCCGCCACCGGCCCGCCTGTGAGTTGTGCCGGATGGCCGAGCCGAAGCTGCGCCGCCGCGAGCACTGCCTGCCTCGCACCGGACACAGGCGCCGAAGCCATCTGATCAGGATCTCCGTCGGCGTATTGCAGGCTGAACCGCTCGATCGCCTCCAGCAGACAAAGTTCGCGGGCCGTCTCCCTGTCGAGCGCCGCGCCGGCGGCAATGCGGCACGGCATCCTGCCCGGCGGCGGCAGGCAGCCGGGCGTCAGGGACACCGGACAGACGAACAGATGGATCGGGCAGCCGTCCGGTAGCCTGGCAGCGGCCGGCTCGCCGATCCGGGTTCCGATGCTCTCGGCGGCGGATGCGGCGAGGCGTGCGCGATTCATCGGGGAGCATCCATTTTTTGACTGCATTCAAGTAGTATGGCCTCGTTGCCGCTACGGCACAGCGCTCATCGTACAGCGTGGAGGAGGCCACAATGGCGCGATTCAGACTTGAAGCAGGCCAAGAAGAAAAAGAACTCGGCAGGCTCATCCTGGAGCTTGCGGAGACGAGAGACGAGAAGGCACGAGCCACTCTGGAGTCTAGGATCCGCGACCTGGTGGATTCGGACTCCAAGAAGAAGCTGAAATTCGTCTACGACACGAATGATGAGGTTCACGTGGTCGTACCTTATCTCGGAGACAGGAAATACTCGGGGAATGATCTGGCCCACGAGGCGATGGGGTCCATCTCCCTGAGAGGGTGCGGAAAGTAGCCTTGCGGCCCAGGCGAGGCCTGCCCGATGCCGGCAACTGAGCAGGACCGGCCGGAACCGGACGCCGGCGAGGCCATGCACGGCGTCCTGCGCGCCGTGCTGGTCGCCGATGCGGCCGGCTATTCACGCCTGATGCCGGAGGACCCGGCTGGCACGATCGTCAGCCTGAACCGTCACCGGGAGCGGATGCGCGATATCGTTCGTCGCAACAACGGCAGGGAGGCCGGCTTTCCGGGCGACTATCTGCTCGCCCTGTTCGCCTCCACCGCCGACGCGCTAACGTCGGCGGTGGAGTTCGTGAAGCAGCAGGACGAGGCGGCCGGTCGTGTCCCGCTCCGGTTTCGGGTGGGACTGCATGTCGGTGACGTCTTCGAGCACTCCGGCGAGACGCTGGGTGTCGCCATCAATCTGGCGACACGTTTGCAGCAGGCCGCGCCGATCGGCGGCATCGTGATGTCGCAGAGCTTCCGGCAGAGCCTGCCGGGCCGGCTGCACCTTGCGGTGCACGATCTCGGCGATCTCTATTTGAAGAACGTCGACGAGCCGGTGCGCGCCTTTGAGGTGCTGCTGCCGGGCACCGCGCCTCGGGACACCGTTCCCGCCTCCGCACCCGCCAACAC
>JAEYRQ010000298.1 GCA_023435545.1 Pseudomonadota bacterium
TTGCCGTCGGAGGGGCAGAGTACGGACAGGGTGCGGCGGTCGGCGGCGGGCGAGATTTCGCCGCCGATGACGTTGCCCCAAGCCCTCAAGTTCGCAGGTGATTCGGCTGCAGCCGTCATGTCTCCGCCCTCCGCGGTCTCGCAAGCTGGCGGCACGATAGGGTGGCAAATGGCTGGGAACAAGGCGCTTTCGCCGCGTTCGACACCCGGAAACGGAACAGGCGGCATCCCCCGATGCCGCCTGCCACCCTCGCTCCGGTAGAGTCCCCGTCCCGGCGCTGTCCCGTGTCGGTTACCATGACGCGGCAGGAAGGTTAAGGGGGCGTTAACGCCGTCTTGTGCAGCATCGCCGCGGTAGTCTGCCGCCACGCGCGATTCGCCCGGAAATTCGCCGACCGATGCTCGTCACCTCCGCGACCGCCTCTCCCGCCGCCGGCATGCTCGCGGCGACCTTCGCCGCGGTAGCCGGCTTCGCCGCGATCCATCTGTTCGTCGCGCGGATGCGCTTCCTCGACCGCGAGCCGCGGGCGGGCTTCCTGTCCTTTGCCGGCGGCATCGCCGTCACCTACGTCTTTCTCGACGTCTTGCCCGAGCTTGCGGCCCACCAGCGCACCTTCGCCAGTGAGTTGCGGCTGACGGACGCCGCCGCCGAGGCCTGGGTCTACCTGGTGGCGCTGATCGGACTGGTGCTGTTCTACGGGCTCGACCGGGCGGCGAAACTGTCTCGGGCGCACCACCGCCATCTCCACGGCGAGGATCGGGTCGGCCGCGAGGTGAAGGCGGCGCACCTGACCTCCTTCGCCTTCTTCAACTTCCTCGTCGGCTACCTTCTGCTGCACCGCGAGCAGCCGGGGCTGGTCTCGCTCGGCCTCTACGTCTCGGCGATCGCCCTGCATCTGGCGACCACCGACTTCGGTCTGGTCAAGGACCACAGGAGCGACTACGACCGCCACACCCGCTGGGTTCTCGCCGGAGCGGTCCTCGCCGGCTGGGTCGCCGGCGTGTTCGTCGAGGTGAGGCCGATCGTCATCGGCTTCCTGTTCGCCTTCCTCGGCGGCGGGGTCATCCTGAACGTGCTCAAGGAGGAACTGCCCGAGGAGCGCAAGAGCCGCTTCCTGCCGTTCCTCGCCGGCTGCGCGGTCTATGCGGGGCTGGTGCTGGCGGCGCGATAGGACGCGTCAGTACCCCGGCAGCACCAGGACGGTGCGCTGCACCGGCAGGCTGTCGCGCGACAGCATGACCGAGGGGCCGTCGCTCAGCGTCACTTCCCACTGCTCCTCGCCGAGCCGCGAGAGGAACCGGTTCAGCGTCGAGGTGCCGAAATAGTGCATCGGCACCACCAGCGGCACCTGCAGCAGGTCTAGCACCTCAAGCATGCCCTCCATGTCGAGCGTATAGCTGCCGTCGACAGGGGCGAGCACTACGTCGATGCGGCCGAGCGCGTCGAGGTGGTCCTTGCTGAGCACGTGATGCAGGTGCCCCAGATGCAGGATGCACAGGCCCGCAACCTCGAACACGAACATCGAGTTGGCGTCGCGGACGGTGTCGCCCATGCCCCCGCGGATATTGGTCGTGACGTTCCTGAGCCAGACGTCGTCGACGGTCAGTTCATATCGTGCCGGCTCGCCGCCCTCGCCCCAGCCCGGCAGCAGATACTCGATCCCCGGATCGGGGTTGAGCGAATAGTGGGTGATGTGAGCGCGGTTCATCGTGGCGATGCGCGGCGTCGACGGCGGCCGGATCGCGTCGTTGTAGTCGGTGGCGATGGTGACGCCCGCGGGGCTCTCGATCAGGAAGGTCGCGTGCCCGAGGAAGGTGAGACGGACCTCGCTCGCCGCTTTGTGTCGGCCTGGACGAGGCGGAAGGCCGCCGGCATGACGCGCGGTGCCTCCCAGGCGATGAGGCGGGGGCAGCGCTCCGGCTCGATCTCCTGGGTCCGGGCCTCGCCGGCGACCATGCCGAGACCTGCCAGCAGAGCCATTGCGCCGAGCACCCGTCCAGGCCTCCAGCCGCTGCAGCCGCTGCGTCGCGCCATTTCGCAAGCCTCCGTCTGCGGATGTATGGACTTAAGACTGCCATGACGACCGCCAACCGGCCACCCGCAGGCGCTGACAAGCCCGTGATCGGCCTCGCGTGCGGCGTTGCCGATCCGCAACGGTGACGAACGCACCGGCGGATGCCGCCCGGGCGCCACAGTGTCATCCTTAACCCGCCCTTAATGGGCCGGATTTAGGCTCATTCTCGCCGGTCGAAGCGGTCAGCCGGCGCCGGGCGGCACCGCCGCTTCCCCCGTGTCGGCGTCTGCCGACGGACCTCGAGCTTCGCGACGGAGACGGCCAGGCCCGCATGAGCCCGCATGATCTGAGACTGACCCCCGACGACCGGCCGGGCGCCGTGTCGGCGCATCGCTCGTCCGCTTCCCGCTCCGCCAAGGCGCAGCGCGGCTCCACGCGGCGCACGGCAGAGAAGCGGCGCCCCCCCAAGCGACGCCGCTCCGGCGGCGGCGGCAAGGGCCGGCGGCGCAGCTTCCTGGGG
>JAEYRQ010000428.1 GCA_023435545.1 Pseudomonadota bacterium
CCCGCAACCTCGACGAACAGCAGCTCGCCAAGGCCCGCGCCGCGCTCGATGCCTGGACTCCCAAGCCGATGGACCCGGTCGCCAACGTCGTTGCCGAGCCTCAAGGCGGCTGGGGCGACGCGCTGCCGCCGGTGCGCCAGGCGGTGGACGCGCGCGAGACCGTCGCCAACGTACAGTCGCTTCTGTCTCGGCTGGGCTACGCGCCCGGACCCGCCGACGGTGAAATGGGACCGCGCACCCGCGACGCCATCCGCGCCTTCCAGCGCTCGATCGGCATGCCGGATACCGGCGAGGTGAGCCCGGAACTGGTCGATCGGCTGACGAGTTCGGCCGGCTGATGCCGGAGACCGGCTCGACCGGTTGACTTCTGAGGCCGGCTGCCGGTTAACAGACGGGTTGCCGGTACGAGCGCCCGGTCGGCGCGCGGCATCCCCGACAGGCCGCGAGCATGCAGATCTACCTGCCGATTGCCGAGATCGCCGTGAACATGTTCCTGCTCCTGGGCATGGGCGTCGCGGTCGGCTTCCTGTCCGGCATGTTCGGCGTCGGCGGCGGCTTCCTGCTGACGCCGCTGCTGATCTTCACCGGAATTCCGCCGGCCATCGCGGTCGCCACGCAGAGCGGCCAGATCGTCGCCTCCTCGGTGTCGGGCGCGCTCGCGCACTGGCGACGCGGGACGATCGACGTGGCGCTCGGCGTCATCCTGATCGCCGGCGGCGTCGTCGGCTCGGCGATGGGCGTGGTGCTGTTCCGGCTGCTGCGCCATTTCGGCCAGCTCGACCTGATCATCTCGCTGCTCTACGTCCTGTTCCTGGGCGTTGTCGGCGGCCTGATGCTGCTGGAGAGCGCGCGCGCCATCATCCTGAGGCGGATGGGCCGCCCGATCGCGGCGCGGCGGCCCGGCCAGCACACCTGGGTGCACAGGCTGCCGGTGAAGATGCGCTTCAAGCGCTCGCGGCTCTGCATCTCGATCCTGCCGGTGCTCGGGCTCGGCTGGTTCATCGGCTTGCTCGTCGCGGTGATGGGCATCGGCGGCGGCTTCATCATGGTCCCGGCGATGATCTATCTGCTCCGGGTGCCCACCAACGTGGTGGTGGGAACGTCGCTGTTCCAGATCATCTTCGTGACCGCCGTCACAGCCGTTCTGCACGCCGTGTCCACCAAGTCGATCGACGCGGTGCTGGCGCTCTTGCTGATGGTCGGCGGCGTGATGGGCGCCCAGTTCGGGGTGCAGGCCGGCCAGCGGCTGAGGGGCGAGCAGTTGCGGCTGCTGCTCGCCCTGCTCGTCCTCGGGGTCGGGGCGCGGATGATGTACGAGCTGGTGGCCACGCCGCCCGACCTCTACACCCTGGCGATTGCCATGGGAGGCAGGTGAGATGTTAGAGCCCGCTTGGGAATTGGTCGCGGCCACGATGCGGTTGTGGCGAGTCGGATGCAAGGAGGGACGGCGCAGCCGATGTGGTGCATCGACGAGCCGGGCCGACGTGGCAGCCGGCCACCACAACCACACCGCAGGCGCGCGGAATTCGATCGCCCGGTGCGTCGCGACCCTTGCCGATACCCCCGGTATCGGCTGCGGGCCGCTCCTGCCGGATCGATCGAATTGCGCGCGTCGTGGCCATGACCAATTCCCAAACGCGCTCTTACGGTTCCTGCTGTTCCTGGCAGTGGCGGCGGCCTGCCTCTGGCGGCCCGGGGAGGCGAGCGCCGAGGGCGTCATCGCGACGCTGTCGGACCGGCGCGTCGAGATCCGCTCCAACTTCGTCGGCACCGAGTTGGTGGTCTTCGGATCGATCGAGCGCGATGCCGCCACGGTGGGCCGGGCGCGCGGCTACGACGTGGTGGTGGTGGTACGGGGCCCCACGCACGACATCGTCAGCTGGCGCAAGGAACGGATCGCCGGGGTCTGGGTCAATGCGACCGGCATCGAGTTCGTGCGGGCGCCCTCCTACTATGCGGTCTTGTCCAACCGGCCGCTGAGCGAGATTTCCGGGCCGGTGCAGCTGCGCCGGCGCGGCATCGGGCTGGAGTACGTGCGGCTCGACACCCGCACCCAGCAAGAGCCGGAGGTGGAGGCGGAGTTCCGCGACGCCATGATCCGCCGCAAGATGCAGCAGCGCCTCTACATCGAGAACGGGAAGGCCGTGGATATGCTGACCCAGCGGCTGTTCCAGGTCGCGATCCCACTGCCCGCGCACATCCGCACCGGCGGCTACACGGCGGTGGTCCACGTCTTTTCCGACGGTGCCCTGCTCGCCAGCACCCAGGTCGGCTTCTGGGTGTTCAAGCATGGCTTCGAGGCGGCCGTCTTCGACATGGCGCAGCACCAGCCCCTGTTGTACGGACTGGCGACGGTGGCGATGGCCTTCGGGGTGGGGTGGCTGGGCAGCGTGCTGTTCCGCCGGGACTGAGATCATGAAAGGATCCGCTGCATGACGATCATTTCCGACCGCCCGATCGGCGACGACGGCCGGCCGCCGCTGGTGGCGCTGATCATCGGCTGGGCGGGCGTGGTGCCGTTCGTCGTGGCGGCGCTGGCACCGATGGTGCTGACGGACTACGGAACGGTGGCGTTCCTGTCGCTGGCCGGCGGGGTCTACGCGGCGCTGATGCTGTCGTTCCTGGGCGGCGTCCGCTGGGGCATGGCGATGAGTCCGCTGTGGGCCTCCGACCGGTCGCTCGGCTTCGCGCTGTCGATCGTGGCGCCGAGCGCGGGCTGGATCGCGCTGCTGATCCCGCGCATCGAGGGGCTGTCGATCCTGATCATCGCGTTCCTGCTGCAGGGCTGGCTCGACCTCAGGGCCGTCGGCGAGGGACGCGCGCCGCTGTGGTACGGGCCGCTGCGCATCCGCCTGACGGCGGCGGCCGTCGTCGCGCTGGTGGTGACGATGGTGACCGAGGTCGCAGTCATCCCGCTCTGACGTCCCCTGCCCTGAAGCGATACGGTCACGGGCGTGTCGGTCAGCCTCGCCGTCTCCTGCCTGATCTTCCTCCTGATCGCGCTCAGGCAATGGCTGCCTGAACGGGTACGGATCTGGCACATCATGAGTGCCGGCGCCGTCGTGCTGCTGGCGCTAGGCGAGATCACCCCGCGCGCCGCGCTGGAGGCGATCGACTGGAACGTCATCGCCTATCTGTTCGGCGTCTTCGCCATCGCCGCGGCGCTCTACGACAACGGCATCTCGCATGCGATCGGCGAGCGGATCGTGGCGGCCGGCAGGCCGCGTCTGGCGATCCTGGTCTTCGTCCTGGCGATCGCGCTCACCTCGGCGGTGCTGACCAATGACGCGGCCGCGGTGATCGGCACGCCGATCGCGCTGATGCTGGCGCGCGCGCTCGACCGGCCGGCGATCCCGATCCTGATCGCGCTTTGCGCCGCCGTGACGCTCGGCAGCATGGCAAGCGCGGTCGGCAACCCTCAGAACATCCTGATCGCCTCATATGCCGGCTTCGCCGACCCTGTCGGAACCTTCGCCCTGTGGCTCGGTCCGCCGACGCTGATCGCACTGGCGCTCGCCTATCCGTGGCTGTCGCGGCTGGTGATGAACGGGCGGCCGACCGATTCCATCCAGCCCGAACTGCCGCTGCCACACAGCGAGCCGCGCGCCTGGCCGGCCTGGCTCGGCATGGGCCTGCTCGTGGTCCTCATCGTCGGCGGAAGCCTGCATCCGGGCCTCACCATCCCGTTCGGCGTCGCGAGCCTTCTGGCCGCCGCGCCGGTCCTGCTGTTCTCCAGCCGCCGGCTGCGCACGCTGAAGGAGGTGGACTGGCCGACGCTGGTCTTCTTCGTGGCGATGTTCGTCGTCACCGGATCGCTGCACGGATCGGGCTCGCTGCAGGAAATGCTCGGGCCGCTGATCGATCGGCTGGACGAGCCGCCGGTGACGGCAGCAGTCGCCTTCGTCGCCAGCCAGCTGTTCTCGAACGTCCCGGTGGTCGATCTCTACCTGCGTCTGACATCGGACACCGGCACCGAGAACCTGATGATGCTCGCGGGGATTTCGACGCTGGCCGGCAACCTGTTCATCATCTCCGCGGCGAGCAACGTCATCGTTGTCCAGCAGGCCGAGCGCTACGGCCAGCGGCCGTTCACCTTCTGGCAGTTCACCGCGCTGATGCTGCCGGTGACGGTGATGTCGCCAATCGTCACCTGGCTGTGGGTGACGGCGCTCGGGCAGGGCTGAGGCGTGATCGCTTCAAGGCGCAGCGGGGGTACTACACGCCACGTCATGCCCGGGCTTGACCCGGGCATCTCGAGAGGGGAGCAAGAACGTTTCGCATCAATCCCGACTGCCGCAACAGGCAGGGACCTTGCAAGGCTCCCAAAGCGGCTCAGTCCGGCAGCAGCCGGCGGGACGGCAGCGGATAGACGGCGCGCCCGCCGATCATCCAGGCATAGAGCGCGTTGGCCGCGAACAGGCCGGCATAGGCGGGGTCGAGCACGTTGAGGCCGCCGGCATAGGCGCCGAAGGCCGGCATCACCAGCCGCCGACCGTCGCCGGCGAAGCAGCGGCGGCGCAGGCCCCTGCCCTTCAGGCTGACCTTAGCCACCGGATGCAGGTGGCCGGCGATCTCGCCGGCGGGCGAGGCGGGGTCGGGCTCGTGTCGGAAGACGACGGGGCCGACGGCGAGCTCCGCGAACCACGCGCCCGCAATCCCGGCGGGCGGCCGGGGATCGTGGTTGCCGGCGATCCAGATCCAGTCGCAGCCGCGCTGCAGGCCGGCGATCGCATCGCGGGAGGCATCGTCGATGCGCTCGCCGGCGCCGGTATCATGGAAGCTGTCGCCAAGCGCGACCACGATGCGCGGCCGACGGCAGGCGATGGTGGCGGCCAGCCGCGCCAGCGTCGCCGCAGTGTCGTAGGGCGGCAGCAGGGCGCCCCGGCGCGCCAGCGCCGATCCCTTCTCCAGATGCAGGTCGGCAACGGCGAGCAGCCGTTCCTCGGGCCACCACAGCGCGCCGCAGGGCTCCGGCGCGAACTGCGCGCCCGCCACCGCAATCGACGCAACCGGCTGGCCTGCCGCGTGGTCTTCGCGCATCGCCAAAGA
Source organism: Pseudomonadota bacterium (assembly GCA_023435545.1). Taxonomy (GTDB): domain Bacteria; phylum Pseudomonadota; class Alphaproteobacteria; order Rhizobiales; family Tepidamorphaceae; genus Tepidamorphus. The sequence goes on from JAEYRQ010000428.1 coordinate 5,050, forward strand.
GGTCAAATTGCTGCACTCTCCGCTGATCTGCCGCCGATCAACCCCGATTCGGCGGGGCTGCGGCGCAGTCTATGCTATCGGGACAGAGGGAGGGTCAACCGATGAGGCTGATGATGCCGCTCTGGCAGCGGCTGGCGATCACCATCGCGGTGATGCTGGTGGCGAGCTATGCCGCCGGCTGGATCTGGCAGTGGTTGCTCGGCTTCGCGCTGCCGAGCTTCGCGGCCGGGCTCGTCGGCGGGCTCGCGGCGCTGCCGACCTGGGATTTCCTCAAGCGCATCCGCCCCAGCGGCGGCGCCTGACCACTCATCCGCCTGTGGGCGAGAAGCGGCCGACCAGCTGGCGGGCGGCGCCCGGATTGATCAACTCGACCCAGGTGATCGGCATACGCCCGTACCAGGTTCGGCGCTCGACCAGCAGGCAGGCATCGCGAGCGCCTATTCCCAGCAGTCGTGCGGTCTCGGCATCGGCGTTGACCGCGCGGATCAGGTGCTCGGCGTCGGTCCAGGCGACGGTGTCGAGCAGCCAGCGCCCCGGCGCGGTCCCGCGAAAGTCGCGTCGGGCGACGCCGGGAGCGGCCGCCTGGTTGATCAGCCGTCGCTCGAGCTGGACCGGGCCGCCGTCGGCACGATGGACGCCGACAATCTCGACGATTTCCTCACCCGGATCGACGCCGAGCCGAGCCGCATCTTCGGCATCGGCGGGACTGAGACGTCTGGAAACCTCGTCGAAGAGATAGGCCTGGCCAGCGCGTGTGACCTCGGCACCGATGTCCCAGATCTCCATGACCGCGCGCTCGGGCGGCCGGTGGGCGACGAAGCTTCCGTGCCGGCGGCGGCGGACGATCAGCCCCTCGTCGGCGAGCGAGGTCAGCGCCTTGTTCACGGTCATCCGCGCGGCGCCGAACATCTCCGTCAATTCAGCCTCAGAGGGGATGCGGGCGCCGGGCTTCCAGTCGCCGCAGATGATCGGGCGGGCAAGCGCCCGGCGGATCTGCTGGTAGACCGCGCCGGTGCCATCGAGGACCGGCGGACGGTCACGCGGGCTCATGCCAGAAGCCCCGCCATGACGCGCCGGTAGCGCGTCAGCAGCGCATCGCGTCGCACGTGGCGTCCGTCGCGGACCACATGGGCGCCGCCGGCCCAGACATCGCGGACGCCGGCGACGTCGGCGGAGAACACCCAGCCGTCGATCCAGGTATCGCCCGAGGCCGCGCACAGCGAGGGATGGTCCGGATCGAGGCGGACGATGTCGGCGCGCATGCCGGGCGCGATCGCTCCGGTGTTCCGCCCGAGCGCCTGCGCGCCGCCGGCGAGCGCCCGGTCGAGGAGTTGCCGGCCGGTCGAGCCCTCGCGGGTGGCGAGCGCGTTGCGCGACTGGTCGCGCAGGCGCTGGCTGTATTCGAGCGTGCGCAGTTCGGCAGCCGCCGAGATCTGGACGTTGGAATCGGTGCCGACACCGAAGCGTCCGCCTGCGCCGAGGAAGCGGACGCCGTCGAAGATGCCGTCGCCGAGACTGGACTCGGTGACGGGGCAAAGGCCCGCCACGGCGCCAGTCGCGGCGAAGCCGAGGGTCTCCTCCGGACGCATGTGGGTCGCGTGGATCGCGCACCAGCGCGGGTCCACCGGCTGGCAGGCGAGAAGCCACTGCATCGGGCGGGCACCCGACCAGGCGAGGCAGTCGTCGCCCTCCTTCTGCTGCTCGGCCACATGGATGTGAACCGGTCCGTCTCCATACGACCTCACCAGATGGTCAAGTGCCGCAGGGGTCACCGCGCGCAGCGAATGCGGCGCGATGCCGAGGACGGCGCCGGCCAGGTCGCGGATCGCGGCGGCCGAGCCCTCCATCAGGCGCGCGAACCCGTCGAGTTCGGACAGGAACCGCCGCTGTCCATCAGTCGCGGCCGCCCCGCCGAAATTGCCGGTCTCGTAGAACACCGGCAGCAGCGTCAGGCCGATGCCGGTCTCGTTAGCTGCCGCAGCGATTCGGACCGCCATTTCCGCGGGATCTTCGTAGCGCGACCCGTCCAGCGCGTTGTGCAGGTAGTGGAACTCGCCGACCGAGGTGAAGCCACCCTCCAGCATCTCGGCATAGAGCAGCCCGGCGATGGCCTCGACGTCGTCCGGGGTGAGGCGGGCGAGGAACCGGTACATGGTCTCGCGCCAGGTCCAGAAGCTGTCGGGCGAGGATCCGCGCCGCTCGGTGAGGCCGGCCATCGCCCGCTGGAAGGCATGGGAGTGGAGGTTGGCGAGGCCCGGCACCGCGGCGCCGGCGAACATATCGGCGTCGCCGCGCGGGGCGTTCGACGTGACGGCCGCGATCATCCCGTCGGGCCTGATCTCGACGCGTACGGAACTCGCCCACCCGTCCGGCAGAAGTGCCGTCTCGAACCACAATGCCGTCGACATGGGCATGCCCGCCTCGTGACCGTTAATTGTATAGACATATCGCGGTGTGCCCGGTACGTATAGTCTCGACGGGACGGGGACACCTCGCGGGAGGCGGAAGGGGATGCTGGCCGACCGGCTGTGGCACGACTGCCGCCTGATGACCATGGCCGCCGACCGGCCCGGCTTGGGTATCATCGAGCAAGGTGTCGTGGCGAGCGTTGCCGGGCGCATCGTCTTCGCCGGCCCCGCCGACGAAATCCCTGCCGATCTGGATGCGCGCGAACGCATCGGCCTCGACGGCCGCTGGGTCAGCCCCGGCCTGATCGACTGCCACACCCACATCGTCCATGGCGGCGACCGCGCCCGCGAATTCGAGCTCAGGCTTGCCGGGGCAAGCTACGAGGAAATCGCGCGGGCAGGCGGCGGCATCGTCTCGACTGTGGCGGCGACGCGGGCCGCGAGCGAGGACGACCTCGTCGCTGGTGCCCTGCGCCGGCTCGAAGCGCTGATCGGTGAAGGCGTCACCACGATCGAGGTGAAGTCCGGCTACGGCCTCGAGCCGGAGAGCGAGATCCGCATGCTGCGCGCCGCCCGCCGGCTCGGCGAGGAGCGGCCAGTCTCGGTCGCGACCAGCTTCCTCGGCGCCCACGCGATCCCGCCGGAATTCGCCGGGGATGCCGACGGCTACATCCATTCGGTGTGCCGCAGGCAGCTCCCGGTCATCGCCGCCGACGGTCTCGCCGATGCGGTCGACGGCTTCTGCGAAGGCATCGCCTTCTCCACCGACCAGATGGCGCTGGTGTTCGATGCAGCGGAGGCGCTGGGACTCCCGGTGAAGCTGCATGCCGAACAACTCTCCAATCTCGGCGGAGCGAAGCTGGCGGCCCGCTACGGCGCACTGTCGGCCGATCATCTGGAGTATCTCGACGAGGACGGCGTCGCGGCGATGGCGGAGGCCGGCTCCGTCGCGGTGCTGCTGCCGGGCGCGTTCTACTTCCTCCGAGAGACGCAGGCGCCGCCTGTCACCGCGCTCCGCCTCGCCGGCGTCCCGATCGCGGTGGCGACCGACTGCAACCCCGGCTCCTCGCCGCTGACCTCGCTCCTGCTCGCCATGAACATGGCAGCGACCCTGTTCCGGCTGACGGTGGAGGAATGCCTCGCCGGCGTCACCCGCAACGCCGCCCGCGCGCTCGGCCGGCTGGAGGAGACCGGCACGCTGGAGGCAGGCAAGTCCTGCGACCTGGCGATCTGGGACATCGAGCAGCCGGCCGAACTGGTCTACCGGATCGGGTTCAATCCGCTGCATGCCCGCGTCTGGAGGGGGATGTGATGCGGCCAGCCCTTTCCCTCGGCGCGGAAGGCGCCGCCGCGCCATACGCTCCGTCTCACCAGAGTTCTCAGGCCCTCCAATGACCGCAACAACCATACTCCAGCCCGGTGCTGTGTCGCTCGACCAGCTCGAGCGCATCTACCGCGGCGCGGACATTCTGCGGCTCAATCCGGCCTGCCGGGCAGGCGTCGAGCGCAGCGCCCAGATCGTCGCCGAGGCGGCGGCCGGGGGTGAGGCCGTCTACGGCATCAACACCGGCTTCGGCAAGCTCGCCTCGACCCGCATCGCGCCGGCCGACACGGCCACCCTGCAGCGCAACCTGATCCTGTCGCACTGCTGCGGCGTCGGCGAGCCGCTGGCTGCACCCATCGTGCGGCTGATGATGGCATTGAAGCTCGTCTCGCTCGGACGCGGTGCGTCGGGCGTGCGCTGGGAGTTGATCGGGCTGATCGAGGCGATGCTGGAAAAGGGCGTCATCCCCGTCGTCCCCGCCCAGGGCTCGGTCGGTGCGTCCGGCGACCTCGCCCCACTCGCG
>JAEYRQ010000498.1 GCA_023435545.1 Pseudomonadota bacterium
CCTCCAATTGACAGGGGTCAAGGCCCTGCCATCAAGGGCAACGGGGCGATGGTCCACCCCGTGACCGACATTTGCCGGACCGCAATCGGGGAGTCAACATTATCCGACAATCAAAGTCAGCATTACAAATGGAATAATTCTAAGGACTTACCGGTTGGTGTCGCCGGCGCTGGGCGGGGCAGGGCAATTCACTCGGAGAGTACGCGGCTCTGCGGAAAGCGGATCTCGATCATCGTCCCCTCGTCTGTCCGGCTGGTGATCGTGAAGCTGGCGCGGTTCGCCTCGGTCAGCGCCTTGGACAGTGGCAGCCCGAGGCCGGTGCCCCGCTCTCGATCGCTGCCGGCGACCGCCAGCTGGCGGAACGGCTCCATGGCCGCGGCGATATCGGGCTCCGACATGCCGATGCCGGTGTCGCGGACCCGCAGGACCACTTCGCCGGTTTCGTCACGCACGGTCGAAACGAAGACCTGCCCGCCCGGCAGTGTGAACTTGATCGCGTTTGACAAGAGGTTGAGCACGACCTGGCGGATGCTGCGGGCATCGGCGACGACGGGGGGCAATGTCGCGGCGAGGCTGGTGCGGATGATGATCTGCGAGCGGTGCGCCTGCGGCCCCACGATCGCGACGGTCTGCTCAACGAGGTCATTGAGTCGGACGCCGGCGAAGGCGAGCTCCAGCTTGCCCGCCTCGACCTTCGAGAGATCGAGCAGGTCGTTGACCAGGCTCATGATGTGCTCGCCGCTGGCGCGGATGTCCTTGACGTATTCGCGGTAGCGTTCGTTGCCGAGCGGTCCGAACCGCTCCTCGGCCATCACCTCCGAGAAGCCGATGATGCCGTTGAGCGGTGTGCGGATCTCGTGGCTGATCTTTGCAAGGAAGTCGGATTTCTGGGCGCTGGCTTCCTCGGCGCGGCGGCGTGCGTCGACCAGGGCGGTATCTGCGGCCTTTCGCTCGGTCAGGTCGCGCAGCACGGCGCAGAACCGGGGTGGCTCTCCAGACCCGATCCGGCCGACCGTCAGGCGGACAGGCGTGCCATCTCCCTTGTCCGAAGCCAGCCGGATCTCGCGCCCCTCGGCCAGCACGCTGGGGACACCACCGGACTTCAGCCCCTCGATCAGGTCGATGGCGTGCGATCGCGAGCCCGGCGCGACGCAGTCGACGAGCGGGCGGCCGAGCAGCTCGCTCTCAAGCCCGCCGATCAGCTGGCGCGCGCCGGGATTGGCGGAGGCGATGGCGCCATCGGCAGTCAGCACCAGCACGCCATCGACGGCCATCGCGACCACCGCGCGCAGATCCGCCAGTTCGTTGTCGGCCGGTGCCTCGCGCACCGTAGGCTCGCTGGCGGGGAGGGGCGCCGGCTCGGGCGGCTCGGGCAGGCGGGCAGAGATCAGCATTGCCGGTCCGTCAATCCAGGGCGTGCGCGCAAGATGCACGACGACCGGCATCAGCGTGCCGTCGCGGCGGCGCGCCACGACCCGGGTATGCTCGTCGTCGTCGGCCGGAGCCTTTGCCTCGAGCAGGCCGGCGAGGCCGCCGGCCGCATCGAGATCGTCGAGCCCGGCGAAATCGAACAGGCCGAGGAAGGCGCGGTTTGCGACCAGGATGCGGGCGTCGCGGACGACGGCAAGGCCGAGTGGCACGCGGTCCAGGAGTTCGCCAGCCAGTTCGGCATCGAACGCGGGCGCAGCGGCTGGGCGGGGTTCCGCAGGATCGATATCCAGCTCCGCCGATGCCGCTTCCGGCGCGGCCGGCCTGGCCACCGCCTCCGTGGAATGGTCCTCGGGCGGTTCCGGGAGAGCAAGGGTGGTTGCCGCGGCTGGTTCGTCGGCCGTCTCCTCCCCGGACCCGTCTGCGGCGTCGGGGGAAACGCCGTCGGGCTGTGTGGACGCGTCGTCCGCGACAGCATCCGCGTCGGAGTTCTCTCGGCCGGCCGCCACATCGGCGCCGGCCTGCTCATCCGCGGCGACCGGGGGCATGGCCTCCGGCGGCTCGGTCTCGGCGGGTTCGCCCGCCCGTGGGGCCTCTTCATCGGGCAGGCGTGCGCCCAGTGCCTGGGCGATGGCGCGGAAGGCCGTGCGCTCGCGCTCATTCAGGCCGGTGCGTTCCTCTCCCACGCCCGCGTCGGGACCCAGGTGTACGACGCGAGGGACAATCCCGGCCGGCGTGTGAATGATTGGTTCCCGAATGTCCTCCGGCTCGGCGAAGACGATGTCGCCGGCCTCGCCTTCGCGCTCCGCAGTATCCTCGCCGGGTCCAGCGGCGGCACCCTCGGCAGCTGGCGCGGCACCCCCGGCGGCGTCGGGACGCGGGACCTCTGCCGGCGAGGATTCGGGCCCGGGCGCCGGAAGGATGGCGAGGGCGTCGGCGAAGCCGCGGAAGCCGACGAAGGCCCGGCCCTCGCCGTAGCGCGGCAGCGCCGAAAGGCGCAGCCTCACGAGGTCGCCGAAATCGGTCGGCCAATCGACGAGCATATCGCTCCAGGTCTCGCGGCTCTCGATCGCGGCGGCGATGCGGCCATCGGGATCGAGCCCATGCCTGGCAGCGATCTCCGCCCAGGTCCGCTCGACGATGTCGGCCGATGCCGGACCGACGATCCCGGCGAAACCGGCGCCGAGCTCGACGAGCCGTCCATCGGCATCGAGGAGAAATGTGAAGCGGCGGGTCTCGGGTAGTCGTCGTTTGCCGGGAGGCTGTTCCGCCGCCGCGGCCGAAGACGGCTCATCCGAGGGTTCCCCAGGGGACGTCTCATCCGGCGGCGGCTCGGACGCTGCCTGTGCGGGAGCCTCGGCTTCGACCGCGCCGGTGCCCGCGCCACCCTCGGCGACGCCGATGAACAGTTCGACCGGTCCGTCGCCGCCGTCCAGGCGGACGGCACCCTCCGCGTCTGCTGGAAACTCCGAATCGGCGGCTGCTGCGTTGCGGTAGACCTCGCCAGCCGGGCCGCGCACCACTGCCGGCAGTTCGAGCGCTCCCAGCACCGTCTGCGCCCGCTCGCGCAGGGGCCGCCGATCGGCCGGAAGCCCGACCGCCAGGACGAGAACGAGATCGCGCCGGAACGGATCGACGATACGGCAGCGGCCGGCGACGCTGACATCGCGTAGCCCAACGAAGAAGCGCAGCATCGCCATCCGTGGCGCGCCGTTGGCGGGAAGCTGGTCCGACAGCCGGGACAGCTGCATCATCGCCGGGCGACGCATGTCGAAGCTGCGCTTCGCCAATTCGGCGGAATCCCGCGCTTCGAAGAAGGCCGCGCCGGCGGCGCTGGCGGCGAGCACCCTGCCGGCTTCCACGTCCCACAGCCAGGCGGGCGCAGCGCCCAGCACCGCCTCGGCGACGGCGGGAAGGCGCAACAGCGAGGCAACGTCGTGACGGCCGGTCATGTTGTCGTCCGGTCTGTCCCGCGAGAGTGACACACTCCCCGGTTCGAGGCCCGGGATGGAGCTATCCGATTGGACCGGGATCGGAACCGGCGCCGCAGGAGCCGGAGAACCCGTCACATTGAGGTGTTATAGTCGGCCTGCCCGAGGGCCGTCCAGCAGCACGGCACCGGGGAACGCACCAGGCGCTGGCTTGGTTAGCGCAGGGACACACCGCAGAACGAAGGAGGCCGCCAATGACCGCGAAGTTCGACATCCCCGATACGATGCGCGATTTTGCCGAGAAGAGCGTAGATCACGCGCGCAAGGCCTTCGATGATTTCCTCGGCGCGGCGCACAAGGCTGTCGACAGCTTCGAGACCTCGGCGCAGACCGCTCAGCGCAGCGCCCGCACCATTGGCGAGGATGCCATCCAGTTCGCCGAAGAGAACATGACGGCGAGCTTCGAGTTCGCCCAGCGGCTGGTGCGCGCTCGCAACGTGGAGGAACTGGTCAAGGTCCAGACCGACTTCGTGGAACGGCAGATGTCCGTCTTGTCGGAGCAGGCCCGCAAGCTCTCGTCGGCAGGCGCCGCGGCAGCGGAGAAGGCCACGAAGGCAACGCGCGGCGAGTGAGCGCGAGCCGCGGTCTGGGCCACCGCGCCATTGTGCAATGCAGTATTTTTCTATTGCATTGCACAAGAGGCGCTCCTATATTCCCGAGCATCATCGGCGCGGACTCCGTTTCCGGAGGGTCCCGCGCCGCCATTCGGACATTCCCGCGCCGGCGGTCTGCACCGTCGGCAGGACCTGTGAAGGACCACGACATGACCGCCGCCAAGGAAAAGACCGCGCCGAAGGCCGCCGCCGCGGCCGCCGCGCAGACCGCCGCTCAGGCCACCACTGCCGCCACCACTGCCTTCCCGAGCTTCGGGCCGAACCTCGGCACCCTTGAAGTTCCGGCCGCCTTTCGCGAGATGGCCGAGAAGAACGTGATGAAGGCGAAGGAGGCCTACGACAGCTACAAGACGCTGGCCGAGGACGCCACCGACGCGCTCGAGGACACCTTCGCCTCGATCAACAAGGGCACCAACGATTTCCAGGCCAAGGCGATCGGCGCCGCGAAGGCGCAGTTCAACGCCGGCTTCGACTTCGTCGAGAAGATGATCGGCGTGAAGTCGCTGGCTGAGGCGATCGAGATCCAGTCCGAGTACGCCCGCAAGCAGTTCGACACGCTGACCGAGCAGGCCAAGGAGTTCCAGGCGCTGGCCAGCAAGGTGCAGGCCGAGTCGACGAAGCCCTTCAAGGACGGCGTCGCCAAGGCGATGAACCACTGGAAGGGCGCCTTCTGAAGCCGCGCCACGCGCGCTTCGTCCACAGTTCAGGGAGCCCGGCCACCGGCCGGGCTCCTGCCGTTTCGGGACCGGGTCCCGCCCGCCTCGCGGGGCCTTCCGCGGCCGTCCGCCGGCCTTGCAAATTGCCGGCTGAGACCGTAAGTGTGGCCCACGCCAAGGGCAGCTGTAGCTCAGTTGGTTAGAGCGCCTGATTGTGGATCAGGAGGTCCCCCGTTCGAGCCGGGGCAGCTGTACCATCTTCCCCAGGCAAGACGGGTGCATGGCAATGCCGCAGTCCGGCGCGATCCTAGGGACCGGTGGCCGGGTACCCAGGTCGACGTTGCGGTTCTTCGCCGCATTCTTCGCAGTCCTCTTCCTCGCCCTCCCTGCGGCTGCGCAATACGATCCGCTGCCGTCCTAGATCGGTGGGCCAACCAAGCAGGCGATCCTCGAGTTCGTCGCAGCCACCACCACTCCGTCCGGACCCGAGTTCGTGCCGGAGCCCGAGCGCATCGCCACCTTCGACCAGGACGGGACGCTGTGGGTCGAGCAGCCGATCTATGTGGAGGTGCTCTACGTCATCTCGCGGGTACCGGCGGTCGTCGCCGCGCGGCCCGAGCTCGCCGACCAGGAGCCGTTCCGCACCGCGCTGACCGGCGACGCCGAGGCGGTGTTCGCGCTCGGCTGGGGCGAGATGGCGAAGCTCTTCGCCGCCGCGCTGTCGGGCATGAGCGTCGAGGCGTTCCGGAACGAGGCCCGCGCATGGATCGCGACCGCCGAGCATCCACGCTGGAAGCGGCCCTATCCCGAACTCGCCTATCAGCCGATGCAGGAGGTGCTCGCTTTCTTCCGCGCCAGCGGCTACCGGACCTACATCGTCACCGGCAGCGCGCAGGACTTCACCCGCGCCTATTCGGCATCGACCTACGGGATCGAGCCCTACCAGGTGATCGGAACGGCCGATGCCACCGCCTACAGCTACGGCAGGGACGGCGAGCCCGTGCTGACCAAGGAGCCGCGCGAAATCCTGCTCGACGACGAAACCGGCAAGCCGGAGGGCATCCACCTGGTGATCGGCGAGCGCCCCCGCGCCGCCTTCGGCAACTCGACCGGCGACCGGCAGATGCTGGAATACACGATGGCCGGCGATGGCCGCCGCCTCGCCATGCTGGTGCTGCACGACGACGGGGACCGCGAATACGCCTACGGTCCAGCGCAGGGGTTGCCCGACAGCAGGATCGGCACCTTTACCCAGGCGCTCTACGACGAGGCGACCGGGAAGGGGTGGCACGTCATCAGCATGAAGGCCGATTGGCGCCGCGTCTTCGCCTTCGAACCCTAGAACGACCTTGCCGGCCCGGCTGACCATCGACACGGGAGCCGGTCGCGCTGGCAGCCCGACGATTGGCGTTGTCGTCTTTCAGGAGCCCGCTTGCATCGGGACGGTAGACTTGCGGTCCACCTCCGCCTCGGACCGCCGGAAGCCGCTCGGGCTCATGGCGTACCGGCGGCGGAATTCGCGGCTGAAGTGGGCCGCATCGGAGAAGCCGCAATCCGCGGCGATCGCCGCGACGGGCCAGTCCGTGTGCTTGAGCAGCCATAGCCCGTATCGAAGCCGCATCTCGCGGAAGAAGGTGAGCGGACGCATGCCCACCGACGCCAGGAATATGCGGTCGAGATGCCGTGTGCTCAGGCCGACGGCATCGGCGACGGATTGCGCCGTCACGCTCTCGTTCAGCGACTGCTCCATGAAGTGGGCTGCCCGGCGGACGCGGGAGTCCCGCACCCCGCTCAGATCGTTGTAGAAGTGCGCCTGCGGATAGGTCGCCGGACGGGCGTCCTGCAGCATCATGTGGCGGATTGCCTGCTGCACCTTCTCCGGTCCGCAATGGCGGCGGATGAGATGAAGTGCCAGGTCGGTCGCGCCGGCCGATCCGGCGCAGGTGATGCGCTGGCCGGCGTCTAGGAAGATGCGGTCCGGCACCGCCTCGAGATGCGG
>JAEYRQ010000500.1 GCA_023435545.1 Pseudomonadota bacterium
ATGCGGCGGGACCCGCCCCCGTCCGGGAGGATGCCCGCCTGCCGCCAAGGCGGGCAGCGGGGGAACGCGATGGCGGCCGGACGGCAGAGCACCGCCGTCAGGCCGTCAGCAGTTCCGGCTCCTCCCCCTCGCGCAACCTTGGCTGGTCGTCCAGGTCGTCAGCCATTGTATCGATGACGAAATCGCAGGTGAGCTGCCGCAGCGCCGCGTCGAGATCGCTGGAGCCGGCGGCGTACAGTGGCCAGTCGGCCTCGTCCCCCGTCCGGCCAGGGATCGCCAGCACCAGATAGTCGGCGCCCGGCATCGCGCTGCGGCCGATGATCCAGTGCACCTCGCCGAAATCGGGATGCGGCGTCTGGAGGCCGAACAGGCTGACGCCGTCCGCCTCGACCAGCGCCGCGCGGGCGCGGTCGACGATTGTCTCGATGTCCGTGGAAGGTTCTGCCCCGGCGATGGCCCGCCGGACGAAATCCGCCACCAGATCCACCGCCCCCCGATCCCCGTGCGTGTGGGTCATGTGCATGGGCCGCAGTCTGGCGCGCAGAAAGCGGCAACAATTCGGCAGGCGGCAAAACGATCTGGACTTCGAAATCGGGTCGGCCTTTCGGGTGTCGGGCCGCCGCGTCAATTGCGATCAGGACCTCTCACACCACGCAATCAGCAGGAGGTCCAGACATGCCGATGCTTCAAGACAAGATCGCGATCGTCACCGGGGCGAGCTCCGGAATAGGGCGGGCCGCGGCGCTACTGTTCGCCAGCGAAGGTGCCAGGGTCGTCGTTGCGGGTCGCCGGGCGGCCGAGCTCGACCGGCTCGTCGGCGAGATCGCGTCAGCCGGAGGCGACGCGGTCGCTGTGGCCGGCGACGTCTGCGACGAGGATCATGCCGCGGAACTGGCTGCAACCGCGCTCGACCGGTTCGGCGGGCTCGACATCGCGTTCAACAATGCCGGGATCATCGGTGAGTCGCTGCCCGTCGCCGACCTGCCGGCCGCGAGCTGGCGCTCGGTCCTCGACACCAACCTCACCGGAGCGTATCTCGGGGTCAAGCACCAGATCCCGGCGCTGGTCGCCCGCGGCGGCGGCTCGATCATCCTGACATCGAGCTTCGTCGGCCACACCGTCGGCATGCCCGGCATGGGAGCGTATGCGGCGAGCAAGGCGGGCATGATGGGGCTGATGAAGGTGCTCGCCGCCGAGCTCGGACCGCAGGGCATCCGCGTCAACGCGCTGCTGCCAGGCGGGACCGATACCCCTGCAAGCATCACCAATGCGCCGGGCGCCGGCCCCGAGGTGCTCGCCTTCGTCGAGGGGCTGCATGCTCTCAAGCGCATGGCGGTGCCGGACGAGATCGCCCGGGCGGCGCTGTTCCTGGCCAGCGATGCCTCGAGCTTCGTTACCGGCAGTGCCATGCTAGCCGACGGCGGCGCGTCGATCTGTCGGGTATAGCGCCCGGCGGAGCGGCTGGTGGCCGGATGGATCCGGCCGCCGCCACCAGCGACAGCTGGGTCGGAGGTTCAGCCCATCCAGGTGTGTGGGTCGGGGATCGGCTCGCGCCTCGACAGCGCCTGCATGCCCTTCACGCAGCGCACGATCAGCCAGATCAGGATGGCGATGTAAACGATCCAGCCGATCAGCAGCAGCATCAGCACCATGGCGATCACCCCGTAGAGCAGGCCGATCCAGAAGGTGCGGATCTGGTAGGTGTTGTGGCTCTCCAGCCAGCCGGTCGAATCCTTGCGGTACATGTAGGCCAGCACCACCGCGACGATCGGAACGACTGGAATGATGATGCCGACCAGGTAGAGGATGTAGATGAGGTTGGCGCTCTTGGCCGGGTCCTTCCCGGTCAAGGCATCGGACACGTCGTTGACCGGATTCTCCGACATTGCGCTCTCCCGTTCCCCGTCTGTGACACTGATTCGGCGACAATAACACCGATTCGCCGAGGATCGAGCGCATCGGCGCGATCATGTGCCGTAAAGGCAGCGACCGCCAGGCCATTGGCGGCGGGCGCGGGGGCGATTACAACACGGAAGGACAAGGACGCATCAAGGGGAGGACTGCCGGACATGCTCGGGTTGATGCAGGACTGGCCGCTGCTTTGCCATCGGGTCATCGACTACGCGGCGACGCAGTTCGGGCAGTCGGAGGTCGTCTCGCGGTCGGTCGAGGGTCCGATCCATCGCACCACCTACGCCGAGGTACGCGAGCGGTCGCTGAAGGTCACCCAGGCGCTGGAGCGCGACGGCATCGGCTTCGGCGACCGGGTGGGGACGCTCGCCTGGAACACCTGGCGCCACCTCGAGGCCTGGTACGGCATCATGGGGATCGGCGCGATCTATCACACGGTCAACCCGCGCCTCTTCCCCGAACAGATCGTCTACATCATCAATCACGCCGAGGACCGCGTGATGATGACGGACCTCACCTTCGTGCCGCTGCTGGAAAAGATCCAGGACCAGCTCGAGACGATCGAGCGCTTCGTCATCCTCACCGACGCCGCCCATATGCCGCAGACGACGCTGCGCAACGCGGTGGCCTATGAGAGCTGGATCGGCGAAATGGATGGCGACTTCGCCTGGAAGTCGTTCGACGAGAACACCGCGGCGGGCATGTGCTACACCTCCGGCACCACCGGCCATCCCAAGGGCGTCGTCTACTCCCACCGCTCCAACGTGCTGCACGCCATGTCGGTGTCGGTGCCGAACGTGCTGGGACTCGCCTGCTCCGATGCGGTCCTGCCGGTCGTGCCGCTGTTCCATGCCAACAGCTGGTCGCTCGCCTTCTCCACGCCGATGGCCGGTGCCAAGCTGGTCATGCCCGGCCCCAGGATGGACGGCGCCGCCATCTACGAGCTGCTCGACCAGGAACGCGTGACCTTCACCGCCGCCGTGCCGACCGTCTGGCTGATGCTGCTGCAGCACCTGGAGGAGACCGGTCGTGAGCTTCCCCATCTCGAGCGGGTGGCGATCGGCGGCTCGGCCTGCCCGCGCGCCATGATCGAGAAGTTCCAGAACAACTACGGCGTCCGGGTGATGCATGCCTGGGGCATGACCGAGATGAGCCCGATCGGTTCGTGCTGCGCGCTGAAGCCCGCCTACGAGCAGTTGGACGGCTCGGCGCGCCTCGATATCCAGGAGAAGCAGGGGTTTCCGCAGTTCAGCGTCGAGATGAAGATCACCGACGATGCCGGAAACGCCTTGCCCTGGGATGGAAAGACCTTCGGCCGGCTGAAGGTGGCAGGCCCGGCGGTCGCGCGCTCCTACTTCAAGGGCGAGGGCGGCGAGATCCTCGACGAGGAGGGCTTCTTCGATACCGGCGACGTCGCCACCATCGATCGGCTGGGCTACATGCAGATCACCGACCGCGCCAAGGACGTGATCAAGTCCGGCGGCGAGTGGATCTCCTCGATCGACCTGGAGAATATCGCGGTCGGCCATCCCGATGTGGCCGAGGCGGCCGTGATCGGTGTGGCCCATCCCAAGTGGGATGAGCGGCCGCTGTTGGTCATTGTCCCAAAGCCCGGCCGGGCGCCGACGAAGCAGGAGATCCTGGCCTTCATGGAAGGCAAGATCGCCAAGTGGTGGATGCCGGACGACGTGGTCGTCGTCGACGAGATCCCGCACACCGCCACGGGAAAGATCCAGAAGATGACGTTGCGCGAGCAATTCCGCAGCTATCGCCTGCCCGGCACCGACGCGGCCGAGTAAGGAGCGCCCTTGCCGGCTCGCTACGCCAGGAGGCGCTCGTCGCAGGCCGTCTGGAGCCGGCGGGCGGGGATATTCGCCGTTCCCGTGGCCGTGCTGACGACCGCGCTCCACCGGCTAGGCTTCATCGAGCCGGTTCCGGCGCTGGTGCTGGCCGGCATAGCCGGCGCGCTGGCGGTGCTCGCACTGGTGCTGGGTATCGGTGCGATCGCCGTGATCTGGCAGCGAGGGTTCCTGGGCATGGGTCGGGCGGTCGTCGGCATCTTGTGCGCCATCCTCGTCCTGGCCTGGCCCGTGTGGAAGCTGTCCCATGCGGCGTTCCTGCCGCCGATCAACGACGTTACCACCGACTGGTTCGCACCCCCCTCTCTGGACTGGGCCGCGCCGCTGCGGGGGCCGGACGGGATCTCGACGGCCTATCCCGGCCGCGAATTCGCGCTCAGGCAACGGGAAGCCTATCCCGAGGTGGTGCCGCTGATCGTCGGCTACACGCCGGAACTCGTCTTCGACACCGCGCGTGTGCTTGCCGTCGAGCGGCACTGGGACGAGATCGGGGCGATGCCTCCCGACATGGAGGGGCCGGGTGTCATCCATCTGGTGGCCCGCACGCCAATCTTCGGCTTCCCCGACGATGTGGCGATCATCGTCACCCGCCTCGGCCCGGAGGAGACCCGCGTCGACATGCGCTCGGCCTCCCGCCTCGGCCGTCACGATCTCGGCGCCAATGCGGCGCGCATCTACGAGTTCCTGACCAGCCTCGCGACCCGTCTGGAGACGCCTCTGATCCCGGAACCGGACGAGCCGGCGGAGTGAAGGCCGGACCTCGCGCCCGCGGCTACCGTATCGCCTGGATCAGCGTGGCGTCGGGCCAGCAGGTCTGGGGGCGGCCGTGCCGCTCCTGCCATGTGCCGATCGCGGTACGGGTGCGGAAGCCGACGAGGCCGTCGGCGCCGCCGACGTCATATCCCATGCCGATCATCCGCTCCTGCATCGCGCGCACGTCGCCGCGCTTGAAGCCGGCGCTGGTGCCCCACTTGCCGCGCATGCGCGTGTCGGCCGACAGCCGGTCGGCGAGATGCCCGATGAACAGGGCGTAGAGGTCGGACTCGTTGTAGGTCTTGAGCACGTAGAAGTTGCCCGACACGATGAAAGCGGGGCCGAGCCGGCCGGCGGGCATCAACAGATGTCGCGGCTCGCTCGCGGGCCCCGGCAGCGGCGAGCCGTCGATGCGGGTGGCGCCGACCCGCTGCCATTCCGACACCGGGTATTTCTTGTCCGGCCCCTCGAGCGCGCAGGGAACCGCCTCCGGCACCGCCGCCTCGACGCCCCAGTGAACGCCCGGCTGCCAGCCGTGCTGCCTGAGATAGTTGGCGATCGAGGCGAGCGTGTCGGGCACCGACCGCCAGATGTCGCGGCGCCCGTCACCGTCGAAATCGACGGCGTAGGCCAGGTACTTGGTCGGCAGGAACTGCGGCTGGCCGAGCGCCCCGGCTACCGAGCTCTTCATCTCCGAAAGGGGGATGTGGCCGCCCTCTAGGATCTTCAGGGCGGCGATCAGCTCGGGATAGAACATCTCCTTGCGCGTCGCCATGAACGCCTTGGTGGCGAGCGTCTGGATGGCAGGCTTGGGGATCGCCGCGCGGCCGAAGGCGGATTCGCGGCCCCAGATCGCAACGACGATCTCCTTCGGCACGCCGTAGCGGGATTCGATCTGGGCAAGCGCCGTGCCCCACTGGCGGATCAGCCCGCGGCCGATCGATTCCAGCGGCTTGATCTTGTCCTCGGCGAAATAGCTGATCGGGCTCGAGAACTCGGCCTGCCAGTTGACTTGGGGCGCACTCGGCGTGGTGCCGGGCGGCACCAGGTCGGGCAGCGACCAGTCGATGCCGATCCCGCCGGTGGCGCCATCGAACGTCGCCCGCGACACCCCCTGCCGGCGCGCTTCCGGCCAGACCTGCGCCTCGAGCCACTGCCGGAACTGGGCCTCGGCGGCCTGGCGCGACTGCGCCCGCGCGTCCGTCGGGGCCATCAGAAGCAGAACCATGAGGGCAAGAAGGGCAATGCGATGCATGGCGTATCCCGGTTGAAAAGGATTCACGGCGGCCCGAAACGATTGAAACATCATTATGAGCTGAACGCGGCATGAACGAAACGTTCCGTTCCCAGTTAGGTGGGGAGTGGCAAAGAAGTTGCGTGGCTACCGTGCAGGTGCCGCTCCCCGGGTCCCGGTATCGGGCTCTTCGGGTCGATTTCAGACAGGGCTTGTACGAGGTTTATCGATGAAACCGCATTTCGAGAGATTGACGACGGCACTCGCCACAGCCGCCATTCTGCTGCCGCTGGCGATCGTCCCGGCGGCGGCCGCGACTGTATCCGAGCCTGCGGCGACCGCGGCCGACGCCTCCGAATGCAAGGCGGCCACCGAGCGCGCTACCGGCGGAAGTCCCGACCATGCCTTGCAAAACTGGGTGAGCCTGACGTCGACGCTCTACGGAACGCACTGGGCAGACTGGCCGGCCGCGCGCGACCGGGAGGTGCTCCCCCGTCAGCACAACGGCATCACCCTCTATCAGGCAGTGGGAACGCCCTGCTTGACCTCCGCCGCGGCGGGATGAACCGGGCAAGCGGCGTTGTACCGTTACGGAACATCCGCGCGCCTGTACCGTCCCGCATCGGCAACTTGCGCTCCGGTCACCGCCCGCCGCCGATATCGATCAGCGCCCCGCTGACATAGGACGCGGCGTCGCTCATCAGCCAGATCACCGTCTCCGCCACCTCCTCGGCCGTCCCCGGGCGGCCGAGAGGCACGCCGCCGACCAGTTCGCCAAGCCGGTTCGTCTTGCCGGTATCCGCGTGGATGTCGGTGTCGATCAGCCCGGGCCGCACGGCGTTGACCCGGATGCCGTCCGGGCCGAGTTCCTTGGCGAGGCCAAGCGTCATGGCGTCCACCGCCCCCTTCGAGCCGGCGTAGTCGATGAATTCGTTCGGACTGCCGAGCCTTGCTGCCGCCGACGACATGTTGACCAGAGAGCCGCCGCGCCCGCCCCGCTTCGCCGACAGGCGCCGGGCGCTCTCTCGGGCGACCAGCCAGGCGCCGTGGACGTTGACGTCGAAGACGCGCCGCGCGAGGGCGGGATCGGTGTCCGCGATCTTGAGCGCCACGTGCAGCACGCCGGCATTGCTGAACACGCCGTCGAGCGAGCCGAACGCCTTCTCCGTCGCCTCGAACATCGCCGCCACGTCGGACTCCCGCGAGACGTCCCCGCCGATCGCGATCGCCCGGCCCCCGGCCGCCTCGACGGCGGCGACGACCTCCGCCGCCTTGGCGGCATTGCCGGCGTAGTTGACGCCGACCGACCAGCCGCGCGCGCCTGCCAGCCGCGCCGTCGCCGCCCCGATTCCGCGGCTTGCACCGGTGATGAGGATCGTTTTCGCCATGTCGGTTTCCCTGTTGATCGAGGCTGGTCAGCTGCAATTGCGGCCACGGCGCCTGCGGGTCATGCCGTCCGCAGATACCACGCGATGTCGACGTCCGGCACCAGAGCGGCGATGCGGTCGGCCTCCGCGCGCTTGATCGCCGAATAGACCCGCAGGAAATCCGCGCCGAGATAATCTGCGAGAAACGCCGACCGCGCCGTCTCCTCGACCGCTGCCGCCCAGCCCGCGGGAAAGTCGGGCCGGATCGTCTCGTAGCCGTTGCCGGTGACCGGCGGCCCCGGATCGATCTCCTCGGTGATGCCCTTGTGCATGCCGGCGAGGACGGCGCCCAGCGCCAGATACGGATTGGCGTCGGCGCCGGCGACCCGGTGCTCGAAGTGCCGCGTTTCGGGCCGCCCCCGGGTTACCCTGAGCGGCGCCGTGCGGTTGTCGATCCCCCATCCCGGTCCGACGGGCGCGTAGCTGCCGGCCCGGAACCGGCGCCAGGAATTGGCGTTCGGCGCGAGGATCGCCATGGATTCGCGCATCGTCGCCATCAGCCCGCCGAGCGAATGTAGCAGCGGACCCGGCGGGATTTCGCCCTCGCCGGCGAAGATGTTGGCGCCGTCCCTATCGGCGAGGCTGACATGGACGTGCAGGCCCGAGCCGGAATGCTCCGCGTAGGGCTTGGCCATGAAGGTCGCCGCCAGGCCGTGACGCTCCGCCGTGCCCTTGATCAGCCGCTTCAGCAGAATGGCGTCGTCGGCCGCGCGCATCGCGTCGGCGCGGTGACGCAGCACCACCTCGAACTGGCCGGGCGCGTATTCGGCGATCAGCGTGCGGGCCGGCAAGCCCATCACCTCGGCGCCGGCATAGATATCGTCGAATACCGCTGCGAAGTCCGCCAGGTCGTCGATGTGGCAGGCCTGCAGGTCGCGCTGCGGCCAGCCGGTCTGGCCGGAGGGCGGCTCCAGCCGGCCGGCCTGGGCCTCAGCCCGGTCGACCAGGTAGAATTCCAGCTCGATCGCCGCGACCGGCGTCAGCCCCATGTCGGCGAAGCGGCCGACGACGCGCGCCAGCGCCTGGCGGGGGTCGGCGTGCATCGGCCGTCCGTCCCGCTCCACCGCGGTCATCAGCATCAGCGCGGAGGGTGTCGGACGCCACGGCGCGGGAGTCAGTGTTCCTGGAACCGGCAGCAGCAGCCGGTCGGCATCGCCGTCCTCCCACAACAGGCCCGCCTCCTCGACGTCGCGGCCGGTGATGTCGAGACCGAAGATCGAACCGGGCAGCGGCCGCCCGTCTGTGAAGGCCGCCTCAAGCTCCTCGCGACGCAGGATCTTGCCGCGGGCCACTCCGCTCGCATCGGTCAGGAAGGCTTCGATCTGACGAATGTCCGGATGGGCGGCGAGGAAGCGCCGTGCTTCGTCGGCGGGGTCGGTCATGCGGAGGCTGCTCCGGCGGGATCGTCGCGCTTGGTAATCGAGCCGCGACGCGGCGTAAAGCCCGGAGCCGTGCAGGGAGAAGGCTAGAGCAGGTCGTCGCCCAGCCGCAGTCCGGGATCGGCTAGGCCGTGCAGCCGGGCTGCCGCGAGCCGTGCGAAGCGGATCGTCATCGCCTTGCGCGTCGCAGCCGCCATACGGTGCTCGGGCGCCTCGCGCAGGATCTCCGCCCCGTAGCCGTCGGCGCAGATGAAGCCGGTATCGGCGGGGAAGATGCCGATGTCGAGGTCCGGCGGGGCGGCGAAGAACAGCCGGTCGCAGTGCAGCCGGTAGTCCGGCCACTTCGCGTCGACCCGGAGGTCCTGGACGCTCGACTTGATCTCGACGATCCACACCTCGCCGGTCGCGCCGAGCGCGACGATGTCGGCGCGTCGCCCCGAGGCGAGCGGCATCTCGGTCACGATCGTCAGGCCGAGCGCGCGCAACAGCCGCCCCGTCCCGCGCTGCACGGTCAGCGCGGTTTCCGATTGCCTGCCGTCGATGAGGACAGAGGGGCCGATCATGCTGGGCCGGTCACTCCTGTATCGTCTCCAGATAGGCGAGGATCGCCTCGATCTGATCCGGGTCGAACACGAATTCCGGCATCTGGACGGTGGAATGGCCGACGACGATTCCTTCCGCCAGGGCCTCTTCGAGGTACTCGAGCGGCCAGCGCGACGCGAAGGTCCGGAACGGCGGCGCAGCCGGGTCTGTGCTGTCGCCGACGGTGCCGACCGCATGGCAGCGCGAACAGTTTTCGGTGACGATCGACCGGCCAGCCTCGACGACGTCATTTGCCATCGCCGGCGCGGTGACGGCACCCAGAATGACTGCGAATATGCCCGCAAGTGTGTATCTCACGGTGTCCCCTCCTCCAA
>JAEYRQ010000559.1 GCA_023435545.1 Pseudomonadota bacterium
GGCCTACCAGAAGCGCGCGCCGCAGGTGATCGAATGGGTGCGCGAGGCGGCCGAGGCGAACGGCCGCCGGCTGATGGTCCGACTCGTCAAGGGCGCCTACTGGGACACCGAGGTGAAGCGCACACAGGAACGCGGCCTCGATGGGTTCCCTGTCTTTACGAGGAAGCCGGCCACCGATCTTTGCTACATGGCGTGCGCGGCGCGCCTGCTGGCCGCACGGCCGCGGCTATATCCGCAGATCGCCACCCACAACGCCCTGACGGTCGCCGCCGTGCTCGAGATCGCCGGCGGCACCGACGGCTTCGAATTCCAGCGCCTGCACGGCATGGGCGAGGCGCTCTACGAGACGCTCGCCGGACTGCGCCCGGCCGCAACCTGCCGCGTCTACGCGCCGGTCGGCGGACACAAGGACCTGCTCGCCTATCTCGTCCGCCGCCTCCTCGAAAATGGGGCGAACTCGTCGTTCGTGTCGATGGTCGGCGACCGCGAAATCCCGGTCGAGCGGCTACTGGTGCGCCCGGCCGCCGCGCTCGGCCCCGACCACCCGGTGCGCCACCCCGGCATCGCGCTCCCCGCAGACCTCTACCGCCCCTCGCGCGCGAATTCGCGGGGCCTCGAGTTCGGGCATCGCGAGACACTTGCCAGGCTGAACCGGGGGATAACTGCAGTCCCGTTCCCGGCCCGCGCTGCCGAGCCACTGGTCGATGGTCACCCGCTCGGCGGCATCGAACGCGTGGTGCTGAGCCCAATGGATGGACGCACGGTCGCTGGCACCGTGCTGGATGCACCGCCGGATGCCGCCGACGGCGCCATGGAGGCGGCCGCGCGCGGCTTCCCGGCCTGGTCGCGCATACCGGCGCAGGAGCGCGCCCGCCTCCTCGACCGCGTCGCCGACCTCTACGAGGCAAATCGCGACCGGCTGATGGCCCTGCTCGCGGTCGAGGCCGGCAAGACGCTGGTCGACGGACTGGCGGAGGTGCGCGAGGCCATCGACTTCTGCCGCTTCTATGCCGCCGAGGCCCGCCGCCTGTTCAGCGCCGACCGACTGATGCCGGGGCCGACAGGCGAGGACAACCGCTGGCGCCACCAGGCCCGCGGGGTGTTCGTCTGCATCAGCCCGTGGAACTTCCCTCTGGCGATCTTCACCGGCCAGATCACCGCCGCGCTCGCCGCCGGCAACACCATCGTCGCCAAGCCGGCCGAGCAGACGCCGCTGATCGCGGCCCTTGCGGTCCGGCTGATGCACGAGGCCGGGATCCCGGCGACTGCCCTGCATGTCGTCCCCGGCGACGGCACGGTCGGCGCAAGCCTGGTGGCGCATCGCAAGGTCGCCGGCGTCGCCTTCACCGGATCGACCGATACCGCCTGGCGGATCAACCGGGCGCTCGCCGCCAAGGACGGACCGATCGTGCCGCTGATTGCCGAGACCGGCGGGATCAACGCCATGATCGTCGATGCGACCGCCTTGCCCGAGCAGGTTTCGGACGACGTCGTGACCTCCGCCTTCCGTTCCGCCGGCCAACGCTGTTCGGCGCTGCGCCTCCTGTTCCTGCAGGAGGAGGTTGCCGACCGGATGATCGAGATGATCGCCGGAGCGGCGCGCGAATTGAAGCTCGGCGATCCCCGCGATCCCGCGACCGATGTCGGCCCGGTGATTGACGCGGAGGCCCGCGAGAGGCTCGCCGCCCATGTCGCGCACATGCAACGCGAACAGCAGGTCGTGTTCGCCGGTGCCACGCCCGGAGGCGATCTGGCCGGCGGCACCTGGATGGCCCCGCACATCGTCGCTCTGAAGTCCGCAAGGGACCTGACCGAAGAGGTGTTCGGTCCAATTCTACATGTGGTCCGGTGGAAGTCCGGTGAGCTCGACCGGGTGATCGAGGCGATAGCGGCCACCGGCTACGGCCTGACGCTCGGCGTCCACAGCCGCATCGATGCCGTACACCGCCAGATCGCGGACGCACTCCCCGTCGGAAACGTCTACGTCAACCGCAACATGATCGGGGCCGTGGTCGGGACGCAGCCGTTCGGCGGCTCCGGACTGTCGGGCACGGGACCCAAGGCCGGCGGACCGGACTATCTCGCCCGCTTCGCCCAGGAGCAGGTGGTCTCGATCAACACCGCGGCTGCCGGCGGCAACGCCTCGCTGATCGCCGCCAGCGACGATCGCGGGTAAGGAATGCGGGACAAGCAAGCGGCATGATGACGCGGACGTCGCAGTAGGTATTTCTCGGTCATTGACATCCCGGCCGGGCAGTGGTGATCCTCGCGCGAAAACATGACTCTGGTTTTCCACATTTTCGCGCCATAGCCGAGGATATGCCATGCGACTGATCCCGAAGACGCTCATCGCCGGTGGGCTGTGGGGCCTGGCGACGCTGCCGGCCGGCGCGGCCGACCCCCGTTCAGTGCTCGAGACCTATTCCGACATCGCTCTGGCCGGCTACGAGGATTCCCTGGAAACCGCCAAGGCACTCGACCAGGCGGTTCAGGCACTGCTTGCCGCCCCGTCGGCCGAGACGCTCGCGGCGGTACGGCAGGCCTGGATCGCCGCGCGCGTGCCCTACCAGCAGACCGAGGCATTCCGCTTCGGCAATCCGATTGTCGACGACTGGGAAGGACGGGTGAACGCCTGGCCGCTGGACGAGGGCCTGATCGACTATGTCGATGCCTCCTATGGCACCGAATCCGACACCAATGTCTATTACACGGCGAACATCATCGCCAATCCGTCGGTGAAGGTCGGCGGACGCGATGTGGATGCGACCGACATCACTCCCCAGCTGATCTCGCAGACGCTGCAGGAGATCGGCGGCATCGAGGCGAACGTCGCCAGCGGCTATCACGCGATCGAGTTCCTGCTCTGGGGCCAGGATCTCAACGGCACCGGACCGGGGGCCGGCGACCGTCCTCATACCGACTTCGACAAGACTGCGTGCACCGGCGGCAACTGCGAGCGCCGAGGCGACTATCTGAGCGCCGCCACCGAGCTGCTGATCATCGACCTGATGGAGATGGTCGGCAACTGGCGGGACGGCGGGGCGGCACGCGCGGAGCTCCTCGACGGCGATCCCAAGGACGGGATTGCCGCCATGCTGACGGGCCTCGGATCGCTGTCCTACGGCGAACTGGCCGGCGAGCGCATGAAGCTTGGCCTGATGCTGCATGACCCGGAGGAGGAGCACGACTGCTTCTCCGACAACACCCACAACTCCCACTACTACGACACCCTCGGCATCCAGAACGTCTATCTGGGGCGCTACGAGCGGATCGACGGCAGAGTCGTCGAGGGGGCGAGCCTCTCCGGCATGGTGCAGGCCGCCGCCCCTGTGCTCGCCGCAGAGATGCGCGACAAGCTCGACGCGACACTGGCGGCCATGCAGACGATCCGCGACCGCGCCGACGCTGGCGAGGCCTACGACCAACTCATCGGCGAGGGGAACGCGGAGGGCAATGCGATCGTGCAGGCCGCCATCGACGCCCTGATCGACCAGACGCGGACGATCGAGCGCATCATCGTTGCAGTGGAGGCCGCCGGCGTCGAGATCGAGGGCTCGGACAGCCTCGACGACCCTTCGGCCGTGTTCCAGTGATGCGGTCGCGAGCGGACCAGCCACGGTCGCCGCTCAGGAGCAAGACACGCTGTGTCGGAACGTCGGATCATTGGTAGGATCATCACCGCCGTCGCGATAGTCACGGCAACGCTGGTGGCGGCGGCAGACCGGGACGATCTGACATCCGACGACGCGGAGCGGGTGCGGGCGGTGACGGCACCGCCGGCAGATTTCTCCGTTCCCGAACCCTTCGAGCCCATGCCGGCGGGCGCCGCGACGGTTCGCACGATCGTCAACCGCGACATCTTCTCCCACCCCTCTGCCAACCTGTCGTTCGAAGAGCGCCAAGCCTTCCAGGTCGGCAACGGCCTGTTCCGCAAGGACTGGGTCTCGGCGCCCTCCTCCACCCTCGCCTCCGACGGCCTCGGGCCGCTGTTCAATGCCAGGTCCTGCCAGGGCTGTCATATCAAGGACGGGCGAGGCCACGCGCCGGACGGCGCCGACGACGACGCGGTGACGATGCTGATCCGCCTGTCGGTGCCACCGGCGGGCGATGTTCAGCGTGCCGCCATCGCCGACCGCAGAGCGCTGGCAATTCCTGAGCCCGTTTACGGCACCCAGCTCCAGGACTTCGCAATCCCCGGAATCGCGGCGGAGGGACGCATCCGCACGTCCTGGGTGGAGCACCCTGTCGAGCTGTCCGGCGGCGAGAGGGTGATGCTGCGCAGGCCGGTGTTCGAGATCACCGATCTCGGCTACGGGCCGATGCGTGCCGACACCATGACCTCTCCCCGCGTCGCCCAGCAGATGCTGGGGCTCGGATTGCTGGAGGCGATCGCCGAGTCCGACATCCTCGCCCATGCCGATCCCGACGATGCCGACGGCGACGGCATCTCCGGGCGTCCGAACTGGGTCCGCGATGTCGAGACAGGCGAAATCGTGCTCGGCCGTTTCGGCTGGAAGGCGATCCAGCCGACCGTGCGCAGTCAGTCCGCCCACGCCTTCTCCGGCGATATGGGCCTGTCGACTCCGGTGGTACCGGATCCGCACGGCGACTGCACCCAGGCCCCATGCCGGGAAATGCCGACGGGGGTCCAGCGCCATCTCGGCGAGCACGAGGTGCCGTCGGACCTGTTCGATCTGGTGGTGTTCTATTCCGCCAACCTCGCGGTGCCCGAGCGGCGCGACCTGGACGATCCGCAGGTGCTGCGGGGCAAGGAGATGTTCCATGCCGCCGGCTGCGCCGCCTGCCACCGGCCGAAATACGTGACCCGTCGCGATGCGGAACGCGCGGCCCACAGGTTCCAGCTCATCTGGCCGTATACCGATCTGCTCTTACATGACATGGGCGAGGATCTCGCCGACGGGCGCCCGGAAGGCGATGCGACGGGCCAGGAATGGCGCACGCCGCCATTGTGGGGAATCGGGCTGACCCATACTGTGAGCGCGGAGGCGGGATTCCTGCACGACGGCCGTGCCAGGACGCTGCTCGAAGCCGTGCTCTGGCATGGCGGCGAGGGACTGGCAGCCAGGGAGGCCGTAGTCGGGATGCCGCCGGAAGACAGGGCCGCGCTGGTCCGTTTCCTGGAGTCGCTGTAGGTGCGCCGTATTGTAGTCGCGGTCGTATGG
>JAEYRQ010000562.1 GCA_023435545.1 Pseudomonadota bacterium
CGGTGACCGTGAAGACGTCGTTGAGGTACATCTTGACCGGATCGTTCATCATGTCCTCGTCGCCGATACCGAAGGCGGCCGAGGGCGTTGCCGGCGTCAGGATAGCGTCGCCACCGGCGTTGCAGGCATCCTCGAAGTCCTTCTTGATCAGGGTGCGGACCTTCTGTGCGCGGACGTAATAGGCGTCATAGTAGCCCGCCGACAGCACATAGGTGCCGATCATGACCCGCCGCTTGACCTCGCGGCCGAAGCCGGCGGCGCGGGTCAGCTCGTACATCTCGGTGATGTCCTTGCCGGTCACCCGCAGGCCGTACTTCACGCCGTCATAGCGAGCGAGGTTGGACGAAGCCTCGGCCGGCGCCACGATGTAGTAGGCCGGCAGGGCGTACTTCGTGTGCGGCAACGAGATGTCCCTGATGGTAGCTCCTTCAGCCCTGAGCCAGTCGAGGCCCTGCTGCCAGAGCTGCTCGATCTCGGCCGGCATGCCCTCCATGCGGTACTCGCGCGGCACTCCGATGGTGAGGCCCTTCACGCCGCGCTCGACGGCGGCCGCAAAGTCCGGCACCGGCAGGTCGGCGCTGGTCGAATCCTTCGGATCAAAGCCGGACATCGAGGTCATCAGGATGGCCGCGTCTTCGACCGTACGGGCGATCGGTCCGGCCTGGTCCAGCGAGGAGGCAAAGGCCACCACGCCCCAGCGCGAGCAACGGCCATAGGTCGGCTTGATGCCGACGGTGCCGGTGAAAGCCGCCGGCTGGCGGATCGAGCCACCGGTGTCTGTAGCCGTCGCGCCGGCGCACAGCCAGGCGGCAACCGCTGCCGCGGATCCGCCGGAGGAGCCACCAGGCACCAGATCGGCATTGCTGCCCTCGGCGCGGAACGGGCTGATCACGGGGCCGTAGTAGCTGGTCTCGTTGGATGAGCCCATGGCGAACTCGTCCATGTTGAGCTTGCCCAGCATGACCGCACCGTCGCGCCACAGATTGCCGGTGACGGTCGACTCGTATTCCGGCTTGAAGCCGTCGAGGATGTGGCTGGCGGCCTGGGTGTGCACGCCCTGGGTGCCGAAAAGGTCCTTGATGCCGAGCGGGATGCCTTCGAGCGCGCCGCCCTCGCCGCGCTGCAGCTTCTCGTCGCTGGCGCCCGCCATCTCACGAGCCTTGTCGGCCGTCACGGCGACATAGGCGTTGAGCTTGTCGTTGGCAGCCTTGATGGCGCCGAGATAGGCGTCGGTGAGCTCCGCGGAAGTGAAGCTCTTGTCCCTGAGGCCCTTGCGGGCGTCGGCGAGGCTCAATCGGGTCAGGTCGGTCAAGGCAGGTCTCTTTCGTGTCTCGGGGCGTCGCTCAGGCGGAAACCGCCGGCGCCGTCAGGTTCATCTCGAAGAAGGCGGACCATTCGCTCTCGGGGTAGTCGAGGAAGGGCCCGCGCGGCTGGAAGCCAAAGCGGGTGTAGAGCCGGTGGGCCTCGGCCATGCCATCGCCGGTGCCGGTCTCCAGCATCACATTGGCAAGGCCGCGCTCGCGCGCCAGTTCGACGATACGGGCAAGAAGCTGCGAGCCGACGCGCTGCCCCCGCACTTCCGGCAAGGTGAACATGCGCTTGACCTCGCCGAGTTCCGGCGAATGGACCTTCAGCGCGCCCATGCCGACGGCACGGCCTTCCGTATCGCGGGCAACGAACAGCGTGGTGTCGCTGTCCGACATCTGCTCAACCGTCATCTTGAACTGGAATTCCGGCGGAGACAGCGGCTGCAGGTGATCGTTGAGCCGGGCGACGAGGGCACGGACATCGTCCTGGAGCGGAGTCTCTATGGCGATGCTGACCGCCATGGCCTACTCCACCACCTTCGGCACCATGAAGAAGTTGTCCTCGGTGAGCGGGGCATTGCTGACGATCTTTTCCGGATAGCCACCGTCGGTGACGACGTCGTCGCGGCGGCGCAGCTGCATCGGGGTGACCGAGGTCATCGGCTCGACGCCGGAGACGTCCACCTCGTTGAGCTGCTCGACGAACCCCAGCATGGCGTTGAGTTCATCCTGGTAGCCAGCCACCTCATCCTCTTCGATGCGGATGCGCGCGAGGCGCGCGATGCGCTTGACGGTAGCGGCGTCGACGGACATGTGGCTTGGCTCCGGTGGTTGGTCGGCTGGGGCGTTATTAGCAACGGGGCGGCCCAAAAGACAACGAAAATGCCGTCGCAGCCCGGCCGCTACCGATGCGGTGAAAACGGGCGTATCATGGCGGCGCCGTAACCGGAGGAAGTGTCGCCATGGCCACCAACAACAACGGCGCCTTCTTCGGCCGCGAGGACGAGCTGAACAGGCTGTGGAATATCCTGCGGATCGTTGGCTGGGCTGCCGTTCCGCTGATCCTGCTGCTGCCGGCGGTGGCGATGATGTTCACGTGCGAGGTGCAGTGGACGGCTTCTGATTTCATTCTCGCCGGGGCAGTGCTGATCGGCGCGGGGCTGGTTCTGGAGCTGGTCGCTCGCCTGACGCGCAGCCCCGCTATTCGATTCGGATCGGCATTCGCGGTCGGGGTGCTGGTGATCGCGTTCTGGGCGTCGGCGGTAGCCTAGACCTCCACGGCGAGACCGCGTTCCAGCGCGACGAGGCCCGTGCCATCGAGGCGCGGGGGCAGTTCGGCGAAGGCGCGATCTAGATCGGCCTCATCGAGGGCGAGCGCGAGCAGCTTCGGCGCGTGGGCGTCGAGCAGGTCCATCGCCCGGCCTGCACCATTGGTTCCGAGCAGCACCATGCCGGCGCGATCGGCCGATCGGCCGAGGCGGGGCAGTGCCGCGCCGAGGATCACCAGCGGGGGCTCGATGCTCGAATCGATGACGATGGCGCGGGAGCCGATGGTGCGGCACTCGATTGCGGGAGGGGCCGACGCCTCATCCAGCAGCCGGGCCGGGGCGCGTGGCCGCCAGGTGACGGGATCAGCCGGCTCTGCGCTTCCGTCGAGGGCAAGCAGGCGGTCGGCGGCGCCGGTGAGTTCGACCTGAGAGATGCCGGCAGGGGCGCCAGCCGCATCGATGACGAGGATGTTGCCACCGATATGCACCCGCAGGGTAGTGCCGCCGAACCAGGTGAGCTT
>JAEYRQ010000574.1 GCA_023435545.1 Pseudomonadota bacterium
ACGCCGCGCCCGTCGCGGATCTCCATCGTCATGGCGCGCGAGACGACGTCGCGCGAGGCGAGGTCCTTGGCGGAGGGCGCATACCGCTCCATGAACCGCTCGCCGTCGGAGTTGGTGAGGTATCCGCCCTCGCCGCGCGCGCCCTCGGTGTTGAGGCAGCCGGAGCCGTAGATGCCGGTCGGATGGAACTGCACGAACTCCATGTCCTGGAGCGGCAGCCCCGCCCGCAGCCCCATGGCATTGCCGTCGCCGGTGCAGGTGTGGGCCGACGTGCAGGAGAAGTAGGCCCGCCCGTAGCCGCCGGTCGCCAGGATCGTGCGGTGGGCGCGGAAGCGGTGCAGCGTGCCGTCGTCCATGCACAGCGCGACGACGCCGCGGCAGGCGCCATCCTCCATGATCAGGTCGATGGCGAAGTATTCGATGAAGAACTCGCTCGAATGGCGCAGCGACTGGCCGTAGAGCGTGTGCAGCATGGCGTGGCCGGTGCGGTCGGCCGCCGCGCAGGTGCGTTGCGCCGTGCCCTCGCCGTAGTGGGTGGTCATGCCACCGAACGGGCGCTGGTAGATTTTGCCGTCCTCGGTGCGCGAGAACGGCAGCCCGTAGTGCTCGAGCTCGTAGACCGCGGCCGGCGCGTGGCGGCACAGATACTCGATCGCGTCCTGGTCGCCGAGCCAGTCGGAGCCCTTCACGGTGTCGTACATGTGCCAGCGCCAGTCGTCCGGCCCCATGTTGCCGAGCGAGGCGGCGATGCCGCCCTGGGCGGCGACGGTGTGGCTGCGCGTCGGGAACACCTTGGTGATGCAGGCCGTCTTCAGCCCCGCCTCGGCGCAGCCGAGCGTGGCGCGCAGGCCCGAGCCGCCGGCGCCGACCACCACCACGTCATAGGTGTGGTCGATGAAGGGATAGGCGCGCCCGTTGACCGTCGGGACGCCGATGCCGTTGTCGTTGCCAGCCATGTCAGCCTCCGAAGGCGAGCTTGAGGAGGGCGAACGCGCTCGCGACGCCGACCACGACGCAGAAGAATGTGTTGAGCATCAGCAGCAATGCCTTCGTTCCTTCGCCGTGCACGTAGTCCTCGATGATCACCTGCATGCCGATGCGCATGTGGACGGTGACCGAGAGCACCGCCAGCAGCAGCGCGATCGCAACGACCGGCGAGCCAAGCGTGGCGGCGACCGTCGGGTAGTTTTCACCCGCCAGCGTGATGACCAGCAGGACAAAGAAGATCACCAGCGGAACGTTGGAAAGCGCGGTCAGCCGCTGCTTCCAGAAGTGGCCGGTGCCCTCCCGGGCGGAGCCGAGGCCGCGCACGCGGCGCAACGGGGTCTGCATGTCGACGCTCATCGCCGCCTCACTTCGCCAAATAGCCGACGATCCAGATCAGGATCGTCAGGCTCACAGAGCCGATCACCGTCGCCCAGGCCATCGCGTTGGCGGTCTTCAGTTCGAAGCCGTGGCCGGAATCCCAGACGAAGTGGCGCAATCCCCCGAGCATGTGGTGGATCAGCGCCCAGGTGAAGCCGAACAGCACGATCTGCCCGAGGATGGACCCGAACAGGCCGTTCACGGCGTCGAACGCGTCCGCACCGCTCGACGCCGCCACCAGCCATAGGGCGAACAGGCCCATGCCGAAATAAAGCGCCGCCCCGGTGATCCGGTGGAAGATCGACATCACCATCGTGATGATCGGGCGGAACACCTGGAGGTGGGGGGAGATGGGCCGCGCGGCCCGGATTTTCGCGTCTGCCATGGTCATCCGCTTCGGTACGCCGCCGGTCGGGGCGGCGGTTGCCTTGCATCGCGTTCTATAGCGCAGGGCCGCCTCAGGCAATGCGTCGATTGTGAGGCAGGCCCGATCCGACGCATCTGCCTATCTCGGCACCAGCACCCAGTAATCGAGGTCCAGGATCACCGCCGCGTCGTAGCGGTTGTCGGCGTCGGTCAAGGGGAAATCCGCGCAGGGGCGGTCCTTTGTAGCGACCGTCCTCAGCCTGAGCGCGCCGAGGTCGTCCCGGCCGGGAAGCTCTCCCATGTCGAGCACCTCCGACCAGCAATAGGCCGTCTCGCCGGCGAACAGCGGCGCTACATGCCTCCCGCCGTTGATCGCCGCGACGTGGAAGGCGTTCTGCAGACCGTTGAAGGACAGAGCCCGGGCGAGGCTGATGACGTGGCCGCCATAGATCAGCCGCCGGCCGAAGCGGCCCTGGCCCTCGGTGTGCTGGTTGAAGTGGACTCTCGCGGTGTTCTGGTAGAGGCGGGTGGCGATCTGGTGCTCGGCCTCTTCCACCGTCATGCCGTCGATGTGGTCGATCCGCTCTCCGACGGCGAAATCGGCGAACCGATTCGGGCTGCCGGAGAGGCCGAAGTCCCAGCCGTCGACCGAGACATAGGGCGCGGCATCGCCGAGCGTGTCGGGCGCGAGCGCGGCGGGGACCTCCGGCACCACCGCCTCGGCCGTCAGGGCGTCGACATCGCGCTTCCTGACCATCACCCAGCGCACATAGTCGAGGACCACTGTGCCGTGCTGGTTGAGGCCCTGGCTGCGCACGTAGACGACGCCGGTCTGGCGGTTGGAGTTCTCCTTGAGGCCGATCACCTCCGAGACCGCCGACAGCGTGTCGCCCGGATAGACCGCGTGCAGGAACCGGCAGCCGGCATAGCCGAGATTGGCGACGGCATTGAGCGAGATATCCGGCACCGTCTTGCCGAAGACGATGTGAAACACCAGCAGGTCGTCGACCGGTGCGTGCGGATAGCCGATCGATTTCGCGAAGGCGTCCGAGGACTGCACGGCGAACCGGGAGCCGTAGAGCGCGGTGTAGAGCGCGACGTCCCCCGCCGTCACCGTGCGCGGGGTGGCGTGGCGGATCTCTTGCCCGACCTCGAAGTCCTCGAAGTAGTTGCCGGTGCTGGCCCTGCTCATGCCGCCCCCCTCAATACTCCGACAGCGTGATGTCGTCCGACCATTCGCCCGGCACCTCCTTGACGATCGCCTGGCCGCAGATGACGCGGTCCTGGGTGGGATCGAAAGTCAGTGTCGGATTGCCGGAGAGCTTCCAGCCATTGTTGAGCGCGGCGGAGACGCGCTTGCAGAAGGTCGAGTCGTCGGGTCCGGTGAGGTAGCGGTAGAGAATCATGCGGCGGATTCCAGCTTCCTGATCGCTTCGGCCAGCGCGACTGTGCGCTTGGCCATTTCGGCATGCAGCAGTTCGACCATACGCCCGTCCAGGGAGATCGCGCCCTTGCCGGCGTTCTCCGGCAGCGCGAAGGCCGCGATGATGGCGCGGGCCCGCTCGACCTCCTCGACTGAGGGCGCGAACACCTCGTTGGCGATCCCGACCTGGTCCGGATGGATCAGCGTCTTGCCATCCATGCCGAGGTCTCGGCCTTGCTCGCATTCGGCCCGGAACCCCGCCTCGTCGCGGAAGTCGTTGTAGACGCCGTCGATGATGTCGATGCCGTAGGCCCGGGCGGCCAGGATGGATGTCGTCAGCCATGGCAGCATCGGCGCGCGACCGGCAACAAAGTGCGCGCGCGTCTCCTTGGCGAGATCGTTGGTGCCCATCACGAACGCCGCAAGTGGGATATCCGGGTTCGCGGCGCAAGCGGCGATGTCTCCGATGCGCAGCAAGGCGAGCGGCGTCTCGACCATCGCCCAGATCGCGATCGCATGCCCCCCCGCACGAACCTTCATCGCCACCTCCCTGAGATCGACCGCCTTTTCGACCTTGGGGATGAGGATCGCGTCCGGGCGGGCGTGAACCGCGGTGTTGAGATCGTGCGCACCCCAGGGC
>JAEYRQ010000648.1 GCA_023435545.1 Pseudomonadota bacterium
CCACACGCAAGGGCGCGATCCGCGTCGAAGTCGAGCGGCGCTTCCGCGAGGCGGCCGACTGCCGGGGCCTGAAGACGATCGTGCTGCGCGCCGGCGACTATTTCGGCCCCGGCAGCGCAGGCTCCTGGTTCGACGTGGTGCTGGCCGGCAAGGCGGCGCGCGGCCGGATGGTCTATCCGGGGCCTGCAGATGTGCCGCACGCCTGGGCGTATCTGCCGGACCTGTGCGTAGCCTTCGAGGCGCTGGCGCGGGAACGTATGGCGTTCTCGGGTTTCGAGACATTCCACTTCGCCGGCCACACCGTCACCGGCGCGGAGATGCTCGCCGCCTTCGAGCAGGCCCTCGGCCGGCCGCTGACGGCCGGCAGGCTGCCATGGCGGCTGATGCGCCTGGCGAGCCCCCTCGTGGGTCAGTGGCGCGAACTGTCCGAACTGGCCTATCTCTGGCACGTTCCCCACCGGCTCGACGGCGCCAAGCTCGAAATGGCGCTCGGCCCCCTGCCGCAGACGCCGCTGCTCGGCGCGGTCGCGGCCAGCCTCGTTGATCCCGGAACTGCGCCCACGCCGCCGATGCCGGATCTGGTGAGACGCTACGCCGACGCGTAGCGGCCCGCGACAGATCAGGCTGCGTCCGACGGCGCCGGCGAGCCCTGTCGACCGGCGGTCGTGCCAGAGAGCGCGTGAGCGCGCGCGCCGAGGTCCCGGAAGCGGGAGGACACTTCGTCGAGATGGGCGCGCCAGTCCGCGCGGGGCGTCTGGCCCTCGATGGCGCGGAAATAGACCTGCATCAGCGAGGCGATGGCGAAGGGCTCGAGCAGCGCCGCCTTGAGGCAGAGCGCGAAGACGATCGCCAGCACGAACCCGAAATTCGCGATCGGGCCGGGAAAGACGTGCAGCGCCACCGCCGCGGGCACGAGAAAGACCAGGAAGGCCAGGAAGGCCGCACCCCAGACGATCAGCGCCAGCCATACCGCGTTCTTCAGGATCCAGCCCGCGTTCTGCGCATAGAGCACCAGTGCGTCCTGCGCCGTCTGGTAGGGATTGGTGGAGGCGACGCGGATGTTGTAGGCGAGAATCACCTCATCGACGAAGCCGAGCGAGACCTCCACGACGGTGCGCACGAAGCGCGCCAGGCCCGGCATCGGCACCACGGCGGAGACGATGTCGACGATCCCGGTGACGACCCGGATCACCCCCTTCACCAGCCTGTCGACGACGAACAGCACGTTCGCCTCGACGAAGCGCGCCTTGACGACCCTGGAGGCGGCGCCGACCTGTCCGAGGCCGGAGGGAACGTCCCGCCCGTCCAGCACCGCCACGAGCATGGCGATGTGGCCGGCCTTGAGCATGTAGAGGAACCATTCGCGGGCGAGATACAGGAACAGCGATACGATCCCGAAGCCGACCGCACCGCCGATGAACGTCGCGCCGGCCCGGAAGCCCTGATCGCCGAGCGCGCCCAGGCCCCAGCCGACGGTCGCGCCGGTTCCCGTCGCCAGAGCGTAGGCGATGGCCACCAGGGCATAGACCACCATGCGCGCGACAAGGAACGGCCAGGTTCGAAGGAGCGCCCGGATCGAGGTCGCGACGGAGAAATCCCAGAGCATCGGCGAGTCGTCCAGCAGCGGAACGTTCGACGGGGGACGCGCCGAGCATTGCATCCGCGCCACGGCGAGGCAACCGGCGTCGGACACCTGTTGCGCGATCCGAAATCGCGAAAGGTCCGGACCTATCGGCTATCCACTGTGGAGGCGGCGCGGCGGAACGGTGGTGGAGCCAGGGGGAGTCGAACCCCCGACCTCTTGAATGCCATTCAAGCGCTCTCCCAACTGAGCTATGGCCCCACAGGGTCGCGCCGCGTGCGGTGCGTTTAAGGCAATCGCCGGACGAACGCAATAGGAGACGCCAGGGGTGGTTCAGCACCCGGGAAAAGCCGCGCAGATCTATTGCAGATCGAACCGCAATCCGACGCCGAGGAAGTTGGAACCGGTGCTCCGTGGCGCGATCACGCCGAACACACCCGAGCGGTGGTGCAGGCGCGGCACCAGTGCGAGCCCCGGTGCCGAGGGATGCGATAGCTCGGCCTCGAACGCCAGGTAGTTGAGGAATTTGTGGGCCCCGGCTCCCTTGTGGACACCCTCGAATTTCGGTTTCGAGAGAGCCCACGACAGCCCCTCCCCAACGGCGAAGTTGACGGTTCCCTCCCCCGGCAAGGAGATGTCGGGCGACCGCCACAGCACGGCGACCGTCATCTCCTCGTGATCCTGCCGCCCGAAATGCTTGCCGAACTGGGTCTCGAACTCGAGAGAGCTCCCGTCCAACGCCCACTGCAGGCTCGTGAAATCAGTCCTGATGTCCGGCACCAGGACATAGGACAGCGACGCGGACACGAAATCCACGTCCTCGAACGTCGCCCGGCCGGTCAGGACGTTGCGCGGCACGTCGACGAGGTTCGAGGCGATGTACCGCCCATAGTAGGCAGTTGCGAACCAGGTGCGGTCCCGAGCCTCCGGAGTGGCACCCGCGGTCTCGAGGGTGCAGAGAATTGCCATTCCGGCACCTGCGAGCACACACGCAGCCTTCATGCCCAGGTTCTCCCTGCCGCTGCGCCACCACCCCGTTGCAGAAAGCGTAGCCCCTTCGCCCCGGGGAACCAACCCCTCGGTCGGGATCGTGCCTTGTCAGCGCGGTCCGTAGCGGAACAGGCTGGCGCCGTACCGCTTCAGCCAGGCCTCAGCGGCACCTGTGTGAGGGGCGATGGACTCCAGCACCCGCCAGAAGCGCCGGCCGTGATTCATCTCGACCATATGAGCGACCTCGTGGGCCGCCAGATAGTCGAGCACCATCGTCGGTGCCAGGATCAGCCGCCAGGAGAACGACAGCGTGCCGCTTGTCGAGCAGGACCCCCAGCGCGAGCTCTGGTCGCGGATGGCGATCCGCTTCGGCCTGACGCCGAGCTTCGCGGCATGCGCCGTCACCGCCGGCTCCAGGTCGCGGCGCGCCTCGACCTTGAGCCAGTCCGTGAAGCGCCGCTCCAGATGTTCCGGATCGCCGGCGATGTCGATCCGGGGCAGTTCATCGTCGCCCGCGACCAGCCTGACGCCGCCGCGCAGAAGGCCCGTCGAACGGATCATGTGCGTCTCGCCGCGCAGCGGGACCTCGGCACCGTCCTTGAAGTCGACATGGTCGGGCCGCCGGCCGATGCGCTCACGCAGCCATCCCGACTGCGAGCGGGCAAACGACAGGCCTCGCTCGAGGCTGCCATGCGCGGGAATGACGAGGATCGGATCGGCGGAGGCGGCGGGTAGCTTCAGCGTATATCGCCGCGCCCGCTCCGAGCGCCGCACCGCGATCGCCACCGGCGCGCCGTCGACCATGATCTCCACGGTCGCGGGAAGGGCGGGGCTACGCAGGCGTCGAGGCAGGACGGACATGGCGAACCGTTCGAATCGGACACTCTGCCATGTTGCCACGGTCGTGCGTACAAACGAAAGGCGCGGCACTCGCGCGCCGCGCCCGAACCACAGGCCTTTGGATCGTCAGGCCGAGGCGCCGGTGGCCGATCCGGTCACGGGACCAGTCGGGCGGGAGCCGGCCTCGCCGGCAGCGGCACGGCGGCGACGCTCGGCCATGAAGCGATCGAATTCCTCGCGGTCGCGCGCCTTGCGCAATTCGCGCATGAAGGCCTGGAACTCCTCGGCCTCCTGCTCGATGCGCTGGCGCTCGCGCTCGAGGCGATCGAGCTCGGCCTTGCGGTACTCCTCGAAGGCGGGGTTGCCGGTGTCGCCGGAGGCGCGGACCTGGAAGCGGTGGCGGCTCTCATCCCACCAGGCGATCATCCGCTCGCCCCAGATGATCCACGCCAGCACCGCCAGTCCCAGCGGCCACCAGACGATGAAGCCGATCACCATCGCGGCGATCGACAGCGGCGACCAGCTCGGCCGGATCGGAAAATTGTGCACGGGGCGCCCTCCTGCGGGTTCAATTCTCCCGCTCGAAGTGGGGGGCCGCAGCCCCTCGTTCAAGAGGCCGTGCTCGAGAGGCGGCCGGACATGCGCACCAGTGGCAGGCAGGTTCGGCCGGCCCCGGCGGGGTCAGGCGTCGGCCTTCTGCTTCGGGGTGCGCGCCGGCGTGCCGTTGCGCTTGACCCGCGCCGCGCCGTTGACCTCGCCATTTCCGGCGCCGTTGCCGTTACCGCGACTGTTGCCGGCCGGCGGTGCGGACGGACGCCGCGCCACGTTGCCGGAATGGGTGCGGATGAAGTCGGAAATGCGCGGAGCGATCTCGGCGCGGAAGCGCGAGCCATTGAAGACGCCATAGTGGCCGACCCTCGGCTGCTCGTAGTGGACGCGCATGTCGTCCGACAGGTTCGAGCAGAGCCGGTGCGCGGCCTTTGTCTGGCCGATCCCGGAGATGTCGTCGTTCTCGCCCTCGACCGTCATCAACGCGACGTTGCGGATCGCGGACGGGTCAACCGGATTGCCGCGATGCTCCATCTCCCCCTTCGGCAGCGCATGACGGATGAATACCAGATCGACCGTCTGCAGGTAGAACTCGGCGGTCAGATCCATCACCGCGAGGTACTCGTCGTAGAACTCGCGGTGCTTCTCGGCCGAATCGCCGTCGCCCTGCACGAGATGGGTGAACAGGTCGCGATGCGCGGCCATGTGCCGGTCGAGGTTCATGCTCATGAAGCCGGTAAGCTGCAGGAAGCCCGGATAGACCTCGCGCATCATGCCGGGGTGCGGGAACGGCACCTTCATGACGACGTTGCGGCGGAACCAGTCGATATCGCGCTCCTGCGCGAGGCGGTTCACCGCGGTCGGGTTGGCGCGCGTGTCGATCGGTCCGCCCATCAGCGTCATCGTGATCGGCACATAGGGATCGTTGCGCGCCTCCATCAGCGCGACGGCCGCCAGCACCGGCACCGAGGGCTGGCAGACCGCCATCACGTGGGTGTCGCCGCCGAGGAAATGCAGCATGTTCTGCATGTAGTCGATGTAGTCGTCGAGATCGAAGGTGCCCTGGTTGATCGGCACCATGCGCGCGTCGACCCAATCGGTGATGTAAACGTCGTGATTCGGCAGCATGGCCTCGACGGTGCCACGCAGAAGCGTCGCGTAGTGGCCGGACATCGGCGCGACGATCAGCAGCTTCGGACCCGGATCCATGCGGGCCGGCAGCGACTTGGCGAAGCGGACGAGGCGGCAGAAGGTGCGCTCCCAGACCACTTCCTCGCGCACCGGCACCCGCACCGCGCCGACGAGGGTTGTGTCGATGCCGAACTCGGGCTTGCCGTAGCGGCGAGTCACCCGCTCGAACATCTCCATCATCGCCGCGGCGCTACGCCCCATCGACGTATGGGTCATCGGATTGAGAGGATTGCGGTAATAGAGCCGCGTAACGTCTGCAGCCGCGCGCGCCGGGCTAAGGGCCGCGTGCGTCAGCTCGTACCATTGATAGAACGACATGCCGGTTCGGATCCTCCGTTTCCAGATCCGCGTTTCCCCCGCTCACTGCCGGCCATTGTGTGCCCCACCAGCTTGTGTGCAGTGCGGAAAGCTAGGCGCTGACGCAACAGATGGCAAGTCTGACGTCGTCAGTGTTAACTGTTCGTTAACGCTGACGATGCGTTAACGGCGGGTTGTTGCAGAGGATCCTACGACTTTGGTCTAAACCGCGGTGAAGCTTGCGAGTTCCGCCGCCATGGCGGGATACCGGGCCGCCAGTTCGCTTGTGCTCGGGGCGATGACATCGGCCGGGTCGACGCCAATCCACTCCGATGTGCCCAGCAGCGCATAGCCGTGACCTTGCCGCACCCGCGAAACGTGAACGGTGCCGCCGGGGATGAACAGCTGCGGGCGCATACCGGCCGCGAGGTCGTTGCCGACGATTCGTACCTCGCCGGTGCCGTCCGGATAGAGGAGCAGCACCTCCAGCGGACCGCCCATGTAATGGTGGTAGACTTGGTCCGAGCGGATCGCATGCAGGCGGGTGCGGACCTCGGGGGTGACCATGAAGTACATCACGGCGCCGAGCGACCGCTTCCCGGAGAAACCGGCCGGCAGCGCCGATTCGGGGATCATGTGCGGGCTCACGTATGTCTGCGCCACCAGCCCGCAGGTGTGGTGCGGCACCAGGCCGAGCGCCT
>JAEYRQ010000035.1 GCA_023435545.1 Pseudomonadota bacterium
TTGCTCGAGGGCTCCTGCCTCTGCGGCGCCGTGCGGTTCAAGGTCGAGTCCAAGACCCCCCACCCCTATATGCGCTGCTACTGCTCGGTGTGCCGCAAGACGGCGGGCGGTGGCGGCTATGCGATCAACCTGATGGGAGATGCCCAGAGCCTGCGTGTCGAGGGTAGCGAGGCGATCACGGTCTATCACGCGGTGATCGACGGTGAGCGCAGCCCCGCAGAGCGCCGCTTCTGCAACCGGTGCGGCAGCGCGCTCTGGCTCTGGGACCCGCGCTGGCCCGAACTGATCCATCCTCACGCCTCGGCGATCGACACCGACCTTCCCGTCCCGCCGGAACGGGTCCATATCCTGCTCGACGACAAGGCGAGCTGGGTCGAGCCGGACGTCCGTCAGTTCGACACTGCATTTTCCGGGTATCCGGATGAATCGATCGCAGACTGGCACGCCAATCGCGGACTGACGCTGAAAGATTGAACCTCTAGGGAGTGACCGGACGCATGGCGGGCGCACGCTCAGACTACCTCGTCTCGACCGACTGGCTCGCCGACCACCTCACGGCGCCCGATCTCGTGGTCGTCGATGGCTCCTGGTACCTGCCGGCGATGAACCGCGATCCGCAGGCCGAGTATCTCGAGGGCCACATTCCCGGGGCGGTGCGTTTCGACATCGACGACATCTCCGACACCGACAGCCCGCTGCCGCACATGTTGCCGCGTCCGGAGAAGTTCGCTTCCAGGATGCGCACGCTCGGCATCGGCGACGGCCAGCGGATCGTCGTCTATGATGGCGCCGGGATGTTCTCCGCGCCACGCGTCTGGTGGATGTTCCGGACGATGGGGGTGAAGGACGTCGCGGTGCTCGACGGCGGCCTGCCGAAATGGACCGCCGAGGGCCGGCCGCTGGAGTCGGGCCCCGTCGCGCGGCTCGCGCGCCACTTCACCGCGCGGCTCGACCACGGTGCGGTGCGCGACGCCAACGACGTGCTGCGGGCGCTCGGCAACGGCTACGAGGCGGTGGTGGACGTGCGCAGCGCCGGCCGCTTCGAAGGCACCGAGCCGGAACCAAGGCCGGGGCTGAAGGGGGGCCACATGCCCGGCAGCGTCAACCTGCCATGGACCGAACTCCTCAACTCCGACGGCACCATGAAGGACGCCGGTGCCGTGCTCGACCTGCTGGAGGGAGTCGGTATCGGCCGCAACAAGCCGGTGGTCGCCTCCTGCGGGTCCGGCGTCTCCGCTGCGATCCTGGTGCTGGCGCTGGCAGCAGCGGGTCTCCGCCAGGCCGCCGTCTACGTCGGCTCCTGGGCCGAATGGGGCGCGCGCGAGGACCTTCCGGTGGCGACGGGACGGGAGTAGCAGGCCGAACCCGCCCTACCGCCGCAGGAGCGCCAGCCAGAGCCCACCGCCGATCAGGCATGCGCCGCCGACCCGGTTCATCGCCCGAAGGTAGCGTTGCGACAGCACGGCACCTGCTCGCCCGGTCAGCACCGCATAGGCGCCGTCCGAAACGCTCGCGACCGCCATCGCCGTCAATCCCAGCAGGACGATCTGGCCCTGGTAGCTTCCGGCCGGGTCGACGAACTGCGGGATGAAGGCCCCGAAGAACAGCAGCGTCTTCGGATTGCTGGCCATGACCAGAAAACCCTGCAGGAAGAAGCCTCCGCGCGGCGCGGCGGGCGCCCTTCCCTCTCGCGGCGCCTCCATGTCTGCGGATCGCCAGAGCTTCCAGCCGATCCATATCAGATAGGCCGCTCCGGCGAGGCGCACCCAGTCGAACCACCAGCCCATCGAGGCGATGATCGTTGTCAACCCGACCAGCAGCACCCCGATCATCAGGGCCAGCGCAAGCTGCGCACCGGCCACGTTGAGGAGCCCCGCCCGGGTGCCGTGGGTCAACCCGTTCGCGATTATCAGCGCCACCGTCGGCCCGGGAATGACGGCCGCGACGAAGCAGGCGGCGACAAAGGCAAGGTAGAATTCGACGGACATGAGCACGCTCCGGTGGCAAGGTGGCGCATCCTCCTCCGGAGAAGCCAGGCTGGCAAGGCCACAGATCGCGCGCGATCATCGCCCGAATGCCGGTTCCCCGATCGCCGACGGCGGTTACCTCTTGAGAAGCCCCAATGAGAGCGAAGTACGACGTCATTGGACGCAACTATGCGGAGCTTCGCAGGCCGGACCCGCGCATAGCCAGGATTATCGAGGGAGCGCTCGGCCCGGCACGGACCGTCCTGAACGTCGGCGCGGGTACCGGTTCCTACGAACCAGCCGATCGTGCCGTCATTGCTGTCGAGCCATCGCGTGAGATGATCAGGAAGCGGGGAGCCAGGGCGGCCGAGGCGGTCCAGGCCAGCGCCGGGCACCTGCCGTTCGACGACCGGCGTTTCGACGCCGCAATGGCGATCCTGACCCTGCATCACTGGCCGGACAAGGCGGCCGGCCTCAGCGAGATGCGGCGCGTGACGCGGGGCAGGATCGTGCTGCTCACCTTCGATCCGTCGCACCGACCGTGGCTGACCGACTATCTTCCCGAACTGGCGGCGCTCGATGAGGCGCAGATGCCGGCTATGGCCGACTACGAACGCTGGCTCGGTCCGGTCCAGATCACGACCGTTCCGGTGCCGCATGATTGCAGCGACGGATTTCTCTACGCCTACTGGCGGAGGCCTGCCGCCTATCTCGATCCTCATGTCCGATCCGGCAGCTCGGCCTTTTGGGCGATCCGCGACGCCGATGCGGGATTGGAAAAGCTAAGGCAGGACCTGGAAAGCGGCGCTTGGGAGCGCCGCTATGCCGACCTGATCTGCCTTGATGAATATGATGCGGGATACCGGCTCGTCGTGGCCGGCTGATCCGCAGCGCAGGGCCGCCCGAGCGCGACGGGAAGAGCGCCTCGCGGCGGCGCATTCGACGGATGCAAGCCTTCGCGCCAATCCTCAATGCAGGATCTGGCTGAGGAACAGCTTGGTGCGCTCGTGCTGCGGGTTGCCGAAGAAGGCCTCGGGCTCATTCTGCTCGACGATCTGGCCGACATCCATGAAGATGACGCGGTTCGCCACCTGACGGGCAAAGCCCATCTCGTGGGTTACGCAGATCATGGTCATGCCGTCCTCGGCGAGACTGACCATGGTGTCGAGAACCTCCTTCACCATCTCCGGATCGAGGGCCGAGGTCGGCTCGTCGAACAGCATGATCTTCGGCCGCATGCACAGGGCGCGGGCGATCGCGACCCGCTGCTGCTGACCGCCGGAGAGCTGGCCGGGGTACTTGTGCGCCTGCTCGGGGATCTTCACCCGCGTGAGGAAGTGCATGGCCACCTCGTCGGCCTCCTTCTTGGGCATCTTGCGTACCCAGATCGGAGCGAGCGTGCAGTTCTCGAGGATGGTCAGGTGCGGGAACAGATTGAAGTGCTGGAACACCATGCCGACCTCGCGGCGGATCTCGTCGATCTTCTTGAGGTCGTTGGTCAGTTCGATGCCGTCGACGACGATCGTTCCGCGCTGGTGCTCCTCCAGCCGATTTATGCATCGGATCAGCGTCGACTTGCCGGAGCCGGACGGCCCGCAGATGACGATGCGCTCGCCCCGGTGGACGCGCAGGTTGATGTCCTTCAGCACGTGGAACTCGCCGTACCACTTGTTGACCCCGGCCATCTCGACCGCGACCTCCTTGGAGA
>JAEYRQ010000054.1 GCA_023435545.1 Pseudomonadota bacterium
CCGCCGCGATCCGATAGAAGCCCGAACCCGACAATGGCGCCAGACGACATCACGCTCCAGACCTGCGCCGAAGCCGACCGGGAGGTTCTCCTGTCCTTCATGCGCGCCTTCTGCGTCGAGGACGGCCACCCGCACGGACCCGGCAACGAATCTGCCCTCGACGCGCTGATCGCGAATCCCGCCAACGGTCGCGCCGTCCTGATCCTGCTGGATGGCGATCCCGTCGGCTACGCCGCACTGTGCTTCGGGTTCTCGCTCGAATTCGGCGGCCGCGACGCCTTCCTCGACGAGTTCTACGTGGCGCCGGAGGCGAGGGGGCGGGGTGTCGCCTCACGGGCTCTGGACCTGCTGGTCGAAACCTGCCGGGGCGACGGCGTCCGCGCCCTGCATCTGGAGGTGATGGACGGCAACGAGCGGGCCGCCGGGCTCTATGGACGACGGGGATGGGCCGTCCGTCCATCGCGGCTGATGACACGCATTCTGGAGCCGGCAGGATGAGCGATCCGACCGCAACAATCGACGCCGTCCGCGATCACTGGGTGGCGCGCATCGCGCCGGCCTGGGCGAAGCCCTATCTCAGGATGGCCCGCATCGACCGGCCGATCGGCTGGTGGCTGCTGCTCTGGCCGTGCTGGTGGTCGGCGGCGCTGGCCGCCGTCGCCGGCGGATCGCGCTGGCCCGACCCGTGGCACCTCGTGCTGTTCCTGATCGGCGCGGTCGCCATGCGCGGCGCCGGCTGCGTCTGGAATGACATCGTCGACTGCGACATCGACGCGAAGGTCGAGCGCACCCGCAAGCGCCCGATCCCCTCCGGGCAGGTCAGCGTCCGCCAGGCCGCCGCCTTCATGGCCGGCCTGTGCCTGATCGGCCTCCTGGTGCTCTTGCAGTTCAACTGGTTCGCGGTCGGCGTCGGCTTCGCCTCGGTCGCGGTCGTCCTGGTCCATCCGCTGATGAAGCGGGTGACGTGGTGGCCGCAATTCATACTCGGCCTCGCCTTCAACTGGGGCGCGCTGATGGGCTGGGCGGCGTCCTTCGGCTCGCTCGACCTCGCACCCGTGCTGCTCTATCTGGGCGGCATCGCCTGGACCATAGGCTACGACACGATCTACGCCCATCAGGACATCGAAGACGACATCCTAGTTGGCGTCCACTCCACCGCCCGACTGTTCGGCAAGTTGACTCGGCGGATGCTGACGCTTTTCTACGCGGTGGCGACGATCCTGTTCGGCCTCGCCATTGCTGCCGCCGGCGGCGGCTGGCCGGCCTTCCTCGGCCTCGCTCTAGGGGCGGGGCACCTCGCCTGGCAGGTCGCGACCTTCCGCTACGACGATCCCGCCCGCTGCCTGAAGCTGTTCCGCGCCAACCGCGACTACGGCTGGATCCTGTTCGCCGGGCTGGTGGCGGACGCGGCGTTGAGGGGGGCAGGCTAGCTGCCCGGTCCTATGCCGGCAGGATGACGACGTTGGTGTCGACCGGCGCCCGCGCGTAGAGGTGGATCATGTCCTGGGTGAGCAGGCCGACGCAGCCGCTGGAGACACCGTCGCCGATCGTGTGCGGATAGATGGTGCTATAGATCGTGCAGAGCGTGTATCGGCCGTCCTGGTAGAGATAGAGGACGCGGGCGCCGAGCGGATTTTCAAGGCTGGGCGGCATGCCGCCGGCATACTTCTTGAGTTCGGGATCGCGCCCGATCTGGTCGCGGGTCGGCGTCCAGATCGGCCATTCCGCCTTGCGCCCGACATAGGCCTTGCCGTCCCACAGGAACTCGGGCTTGGGGACATTGGCGCCGTAGCGGGTGGCGGTGCCCCCTTCCTCGACGAAGTAGACGTAATAGTTGGCCGGATCGATGATGATCGTGCCCGGCGCCTCGTCGGTGTCGTATTTCACCGTGCGGCGGAAATACTTGCGATCGACCCGCTGGAGATCGACCGCGGGAACCGGGAACGGCTCGTCGGGCAGCGGCCCGTAGGCCAGCGCCGCCTCGGCCATGGTCATGCCGCCGTCGGACACGCAGCCGGCGAGCCCCGGCGCGCAGAGAGCGGCGGCAGATCCCACCAGAAACGACCGGCGGCTGAGAAGTCCCGACCGGGACCCACGTGCTGCTACGTCGTTACCATGTATCGCTGACATCGGCAGTCCTGCCTTCAACGAACACAACTGCTTCCAGGATCGCAATGGCTGCGATCGATACGCCCTCCCGACCCGCGGACAGTCCAGCGGCGAGAGTCGGCTAACGATTATGCCTTCCCGTGCCGATGATCAAGCGCAGCCATGATGACGACGCTAGGGAGATGTCAGATGTGGGGATTGGCTTGCATTCCGGTCACACTGCATCGTGTGCTGCAGCCTCAAAGTGCACGCCGGTCGCGCTGCCTCACTCCATCTCCGGCCTGCCCCTGCCACGCTTGATGTTGGCCCGCGCGCTCTTTGCCTCGAGCCGACGCTTCTTCGAAGCAAGCGTCGGTCGGGTCGGGCGGCGCGGCGCAGGGCGCTCGGCGGCGCGGCGGATCAGCTCGATCAGC
Source organism: Pseudomonadota bacterium (assembly GCA_023435545.1). Taxonomy (GTDB): domain Bacteria; phylum Pseudomonadota; class Alphaproteobacteria; order Rhizobiales; family Tepidamorphaceae; genus Tepidamorphus. The sequence continues at coordinate 2,523 of JAEYRQ010000054.1, forward strand.
CGCTCGCGGGCGTCCTGGCGGTTGCGCTCCTGGGTGAGATGGCGCCGCGCGTCGATGACGAGCACGCCGTCCTGCGTCAGCCGGCGGCCGGCGAGCGACTTCAGTCGTGCGCGCACGTCGTCCGGCAGTGACCTCGAGCCGGCGACGTCGAAGCGAAGCTGGACGGCGGTCGCCACCTTGTTGACGTTCTGCCCGCCCGGACCGGAGGCCTGGACGAAGCGTTCCTCCAGTTCATTCTCCTCGATCGAGATCGAGGCGGTGATACGGATCGGTTCCATCGTCGTCGCCACGGTCGCGGTCGCGCCGGGTGGCGCGGGCCGCGCCGGG
>JAEYRQ010000060.1 GCA_023435545.1 Pseudomonadota bacterium
TCGTCGTGCTGGTGGTCGCCGCCGACGACGGGGTGATGCCGCAGACCATCGAGGCGATCAATCACGCCCGCGCCGCGAACGTCCCGATCATCGTGGCGATCAACAAGATGGACAAGCCGGACGCCGATCCGGGCCGCGTCCGCAATGACCTGCTGCGCTACGAGATCGTCGTCGAATCGATGGGCGGCGAGACGCTCGAGGTCGAGGTGTCGGCGCTGAAGCGGATGAACCTCGACAAGCTGCTCGAGGCGATCCACCTGCAGGCCGAGGTCCTGGAACTGAAGGCCAACCCGAACCGCCCGGCCGAAGGCGTGGTGGTGGAGGCCAAGCTCGACAAGGGCCGCGGCCCGGTCGGCACTGTGCTCGTCCAGCGCGGCACGCTGAAGGTCGGCGACGTGCTGGTGTGCGGCGCCGAGTGGGGCAAGGTGCGCGCGCTTGTCGATGACAAGGGCGAGAGCGTGGACAGTGCAGGTCCGGCAATGCCGGTCGAGGTGCTCGGCCTCGACGGCACGCCGGAGGCCGGCGACCGCTTCGCTGTCGTGGATTCCGAGGCCCGCGCCCGCGAGATCGCGGCCTATCGCCAGCGCAAGAAGCGCGAGCGTCAGCATGCCCGCGGCATGGGTGCCAAGACCTCGCTCGAACAGATGATGTCCCAGCTCAAGGAGCAGGGCCGCAAGGAGATCCCGCTGGTCGTCAAGTCCGACGTGCAGGGCTCGGCCGAGGCGATCGTCGGTGCGCTCGACAAGCTCGGCACCGACGAGGTGGCGGCGCGGATCCTGTCCGGCGGCGTCGGCGGCATCACCGAGTCCGACGTGACGCTGGCGGCCGCCTCCGGCGCGGTGATCATCGGCTTCAACGTTCGCGCCAACCGCCAGGCCCGCGAGGCCGCCGAGCGCGACGGCGTCGAGATCCGCTACTACAACATCATTTACAACCTGGTGGACGACGTTAAGGCCGCGATGTCGGGCCTGCTGGCGCCGACGCTGCGCGAGGAGATGCTCGGCAACGCGCTCATCCTGGAGGTCTTCAACATCTCCAAGGTCGGCAAGGTCGCCGGCTGCCGCGTCACCGACGGTGTCGTCCAGCGCGGCGCCCATGTCCGCCTGATCCGCGACGACGTGGTGATCCACGAGGGCAAGCTGTCGACCCTGAAGCGCTTCAAGGACGAGGTCCGCGAGGTCCAGTCCGGCCAGGAGTGCGGCATGGCCTTCGAGAACTACCAGGACATGCGCCAGGGCGACATCATCGAGTGCTACCGGGTCGAGGAGATCCAGCGCACGCTGTAGCGCTGGTGTGAGCTGAAGGGACGGTGCGGTCCGATCCCGCACCGCATCTGGCCATGAACGACGAGCCCGGCACCGCATCCGCGGACGCGACCGCGTACGACCTCGCCTTCACCCTCGAGGAGCGCGATTACATCGCCTTCATGACGGTGGCGCGGCGCAGCGGCATCGAGAAGGTGATGATGATGATCTTCGTCATCGGCGCCTGCGCCACCGGCGCCTTCGCCGGCTGGGTCCTGACCTGGACCGTGCTGCCGGCGCTCAACGTCGATTCCGAGGTGTGGGGCATCGTCCCGGTCCTGGCCGGCATCGCAGCAGCGCCGCTGGTCTACCGCTGGTGGCTGCAGCCGGCCTATGTGCGCTCCTTCCTCGAGGCGCAGCCGGTCGGCATGGGGCCAGCGCGGCTCATCGCCGACAAGGCGGCGGTCACCGGCGTCTATGGCGGCACCACGCTGGTGACGCCGTGGGTCGCGGTGCAGCGGGTGGTGGACCGGCCGGACCACGTCTTCTTGTTGTTTGCCCGCCTCGTCGGGCACATCGTGCCGAAGCGGACTTTCGCGTCGCCGCAGGAGGCGGAGGCGTTCGTCGCCTTTCTCCGCGAGCGCACGCCGGCTCAGGCAAATCGGGACTAGAGACCATGTCACGCGGACACGCCCAGAAATCCGGCCACGGCGCCGGACCGAGCCAGCGCCAGCTGCGCGTCGGCGAGATGTTGCGCCATGCGCTGGCGGAGATCCTGCAGCGCGGCGATGTCGCCGACCCGATCCTGGAGACCGTCGTCGTCACCGTGCCGGAGGTCCGCGTCTCGCCGGACCTGAAGCATGCGACCGTCTACGTCATGCCGCTCGGCGGCCTGCACGCCGAGGAGGTGATCGCCGCGCTGGAGCATCACGCCCGCTACTTGCGCGGCCAACTCGCCCGCAAGGTCACGCTGAAATACATGCCGGATTTGCGCTTCGAGATCGACCGCACCTTCGACGCGGCCGATGAGGTCGACAGGCTGCTCCGCACCCCCGAGGTCGCCCGCGATCTGGGGCCGAGGGAGGACGAGGACTGATGGGCCGCCGCAGTCGCGACACCGACCTCGACGGCTGGGTCATCCTCGACAAGCCGGTCGGCCTGACGTCGACCCAGGCGGTCGGGCGCCTGAAGCGTCTGTTCCGGACGAAGAAGGCGGGCCACGCCGGTACGCTCGATCCGCTCGCCTCCGGCTGCCTGCCGGTCGCGCTCGGAGAGGCGACGAAGACCGTGCCCTATGTGGTGGACGGGCTGAAGGTTTACCGTTTCACCGTCCGCTGGGGCGCGGAGACGGATACCGACGACAGCGAGGGCCGCATCACGGCGACCTCCGATCTCGTTCCCTCCGACGCCGCGATCGACGCGGTGCTGCCGCGTTTCCAGGGGTCCATCGAGCAGGTGCCGCCGCGCTACTCGGCAATCAAGATCGACGGCGAGCGCGCCTACGACCTCGCCCGCGGCGGCGAGGAGGTCGACCTCGCGCCGCGCACGGTGGAGATCGTCGAACTGGCGCGGGTCGAGCCGACCAGGGACGGAGAGACCGTCATCGAATGCGAATGCGGAAAGGGAACCTACGTGCGCTCGCTCGCCCGCGACATCGGGCGGGCGCTGGGCGGGCACGGCCACGTCAGCGCCCTGCGCCGGCTGGCGGTCGGTCCGTTCGGCGAGGAGGACATGATTTCGCTGGATAAATTGCAGGACCTATGCGATAGAGCCCCCGACCGGGGTCCCCCGGTCGAAGCGTTGCGACCGGTGGAGACCGCGCTGGACGCCATCCCGGCGCTGGCCATAAGCCAGTCTGACGCGACCCGGCTGCGAAACGGTCAGCCGGTCTTGCTGCGCGGGCGGGATGCTCCCGTGCTGAGCGGCCCCGCCTATACCACGACGCGCGGAAAACTCGTGGCCCTGGTCGAGGCGGACCGCGGCGAACTGCACCCCAGGCGCGTGTTCAACCTGCCCGGCTGACCGCCGGGCCAAAGATATTTCGGAGACGATGTCGCGATGTCCATCACCGCGGAACGCAAGCAGGAACTGATCAAGGAATACGCCAAGGGCGACGCCGACACCGGCTCCCCGGAAGTGCAGGTCGCGATCCTCACCGAACGGATCGTCAACTTGACCGAGCACTTCAAGACCCACAAGAAAGACAACCATTCCCGGCGCGGGCTCCTGAAGCTCGTCAGCCAGCGGCGCAGCCTCCTCGACTACGTCAAGGCGAAGGACGAGGCGCGCTACCGGGATCTGATCACGCGTCTCGGCATCCGCCGCTGACCGTTTCCGCGCGGCGGCGATGAGCGTCGCCGCGCCGTACCCCCCGCGGGCCTTGGTGGCCATGGGGAGGATAGCCGGACGTTTCGTGCCGACCCGGTCGCCCGAAACGCCTCGCCATCTTGCCCATGGCTCGCCCGGCGGCCCGCCACAGCCATGAGGCATGACACATGTTCGATATCCATCGTGAAGAGATCGAGTGGGGCGGGCGCACGCTCGTCCTCGAGACGGGCAAGATGGCCCGCCAGGCCGACGGCGCGGTGTTTGCGCAGTACGGCGACACCACCGTGCTCGCCACCGTCGTTGCCAACCAGGAGCCCAAGGCCGGCATCGACTTCCTGCCGCTGACGGTGCACTACCAGGAGAAGTTCTACGCCTCGGGCAAGATCCCCGGTGGGTACTTCAAGCGCGAGGGTCGCCCGACCGAGAAGGAGACCCTGGTTTCCCGTCTGATCGACCGCCCGATCCGCCCGCTGTTCGTCGAGGGCTTCCGCTGCGACACGCAGGTGATCGTCACGGTGCTCAGCCATGACCTCGAGAACGATCCCGACGTCGTCGCCATGGTCGCGACCTCGGCCGCCCTGACGCTGTCGGGCGTGCCGTTCATGGGGCCGATCGCAGCCGCGCGCGTCGGCCACATCAACGGCGAGTACGTGCTCAACCCGCAGGTCGACGAGATGCCGGAATCGGCGCTCGACCTGGTGGTGGCCGGCACCGCCGACGCCGTGCTGATGGTCGAGTCCGAGGCGAAGGAGCTCTCCGAGGACGTGATGCTCGGGGCCGTCATGTTCGGCCACAGGAGCTTCCAGCCGGTGATCGACGCGATCATCCGCCTGGCCGAGCGCGCCGCCAAGGAGCCCCGCGACTTCCAGCCGGACGACAATTCCGAGATCGAGGCGAAGGTCGCCGACGTCGTCGGCGCCGATCTCGCGGCCGCCTACAAGATCGCCGCCAAGACCGATCGCCAGGCAGCCGTCGCGGCGGCCAAGGAGAAGGTGCTCGCCGCGCTCTGCCCGGCCGATGCGCCCGACGCGCTCGACCGCGGCAAGGTCGCCGACGCCTTCAAGAAGATCGAGAAGAAGACCGTTCGCGGCTCGATCATCGAGACCGGCCACCGCATCGACGGGCGCGACCTGAAGACGGTCCGTCCGATCGTCTCGGAGGTCGGCATCCTGCCGCGTGCCCACGGCTCGGCGCTGTTCACCCGCGGCGAGACCCAGGCGCTGGTGGTCGCCACGCTCGGCACCGGCGAGGACGAGCAGTACATCGACTCGCTGACCGGCACCTACAAGGAGACGTTCCTCCTGCACTACAACTTCCCGCCCTTCTCGGTCGGCGAGACCGGCCGTATGGGCGGTGCCGGCCGCCGCGAGATCGGCCACGGCAAGCTCGCCTGGCGGGCGATCCATCCGGTGCTGCCCGACCGCACCAAGTTCCCCTACACGCTGCGCGTCGTCTCCGAGATCACCGAGTCGAACGGCTCGTCCTCGATGGCGACCGTCTGCGGCACCTCGCTGGCGCTGATGGATGCCGGCGTGCCGCTGGCCAGGCCGGTGTCCGGGATCGCCATGGGCCTGATCCTCGAGGATGACGGCAAGTTCGCGGTGCTCTCCGACATCCTCGGCGACGAGGACCATCTCGGCGACATGGACTTCAAGGTCGCCGGCACCGAGACCGGCATCACCTCGCTGCAGATGGACATCAAGATCGCCGGCATCACCGAGGAGATCATGAAGGTCGCCCTCGAGCAGGCACATGGCGGCCGCGCGCACATTCTGAACGAGATGTCGAAGGCGCTGACCTCGGCCCGGCCCGAGCTCGGCGAGCACGCGCCGCGCATCGAGGTCATCACCATCCCCGTCGACAAGATCCGCGAAGTCATCGGATCGGGCGGCAAGGTGGTGCGCGAGATCGTCGAGAAGACCGGCGCCAAGATCGACATCAACGACGACGGCACCATCAAGGTCGCCTCCTCCGACGGCAAGGCGATCAAGGCGGCGCTCGACTGGATCAAGTCGATCGTCGCCGAGCCCGAGGTCGGCGCGATCTACCGCGGCAAGGTGGTGAAGGTCGTCGACTTCGGTGCCTTCGTGAACTTCTTCGGTCCGCGCGACGGCCTCGTCCACATCTCGCAGCTCTCCAGGGGCCGCCCCGAGAAGGTGACGGACGTCGTCAAGGAAGGCGACGAGGTCTATGTGAAGCTGGTCGGCCTCGACGAGCGCGGCAAGGTCCGCCTGTCGATGAAGGTGGTCGATCAGGAGACCGGCGAGGAGACCTCGAGCGGCGAAGCCGCCTGACGCCATTCCTCCTGCGGTTGGAGTTTGCAGCCCGCGCCGGGACACCGGCGCGGGCTTTCTCGTCAGCGGGCCACCGTCCCCGCTCCCCCCGCCATCCGAACCGCGATTTTCCACATGTGAGGATCGGAATTCCGACTGAATTCCAGATACATGCGGGATACGGACAGTTTTAGCGAGTTTGTTCAGAGGGGGGAAATGCGCTACGCGGTTAAGTTGCAATCCGGGCGGCACTGCTTGTATCGCATCTAAGGGACATGAGTGGTTTGCAGCATACGGTCGAGACGCCCGAGCCCTCCTTGGACGCGATCGGCGGGGTGACCGCCGACCGCCAATTGCTGAGACTTCCCCATAGCCGATTGAACAGGATGCTTGTCACAGCCGCCGGCGTGTCGCTGACGCCGATGCTGGCGGTCCTGGCCCTGGCCTCGGGGTTGTTCGGACAGCGGACCATCGATCCTGCCGCCGTGGCTCTTGTCGCCGGCGCCAACATCGTCGGAACGGTTCTTGCGGCGATCTGCGTTCGCGCCAGCATGCGCCCGCTCCGCCGCTCGGTGAAGGCGCTTCGCGACTACGCGCGCCACGGCAGGCTCCCGGAGGTCCCGACCGATCATCGCGACGACATTGGCCGGCTGATGGGAGAAATCCGGCAGATCATCGTCGATTCGGAGTCGGCCCAGGCCGAGCTGCTCCGCCATGCGGAGACCGATCCGCTGACCGCCCTGGCCAACCGGCGCAAGTTCCTGTGGCGCGGTGCGGAGGAACTGCGCGAGGCTCGCCGGCGCGGCGAGCCACTGGCGGTGATCGCGCTGGATATCGACCGCTTCAAGTCCGTCAACGATACCTACGGTCATGCGGCCGGCGATGCGGTGTTGCGAATGGTTGCAGGCGTCGTCGAGCGCGGTCTGCGCGATGGCGACGGCCTGGCGCGCCTCGGCGGTGAGGAATTCGCCGTCCTCCTGCCGCGCACGCCGCTGCCGGATGCCCTGCGGATGGCGGAAACCTTGCGCGCGGCGATCGCGACGCTGCCGATGCCGGCGCTGGACGGTTCGACGATCACCGCGAGTCTCGGCGTGACGGTTCACGATCATTCCGACGGTCGCTTCGAGATGCTGCTGGAGCGCGCCGACCGTGCGCTCTATGACGCGAAGGGTGCCGGCCGCGATCGCGTCGCCTATCGGATGGCCAACGATGACATGGATCCGAACTGCATCACCTGTTCAGTGGCAGCCGGCGCCAAGGGGCGCGCCGCCAGGGTCTGGCTCGTGGACTGAGCGGCTGCGTCAGCCGGCGGCTGTCTCGGACTCGCCGTTGGCCGCCGCGCCGAGGTTCTCGGGGTTCGGCATCGAAACGACGTGGTAGCCCGAATCGACGAAATGCACCTCCCCGGTGACGCCCGCCGAGAGGGGTGACAGCAGATAGAGCGCCGAACCGCCGACATCATCGATCGTGGTGGCGCGGCGCAGCGGCGCGTGCGCCTTGTGGAAATTGTACATGCGCCGCGCGTCGTTGATGCCGGAGCCCGCCAGCGTGCGCACCGGCCCCGCCGAGATCGCGTTGACGCGGATGCCCTGCGGGCCGAAGTCGGCGGCGAGATAGCGCACGCTCGCCTCCAGCCCCGCCTTCGCGACGCCCATCACGTTGTAGTTCGGCATGACGCGGGTCGAGCCGGCATAGGTGAGCGTCAGCAGGCTGCCGCCATCTGGCATCAGCTCGGCGGCGCGCCTGGCGATCTCGGTGAACGAGAAGCAGGAGATCACCATGGTCCGCACGAAGTTCGACCGGGTCGTGTCGGCGTAGCGGCCCTTGAGCTCCGACTTGTCGGAGAAGGCGACGGCGTGGACCACGAAGTCGATCGTCGACCAGCGTTCGCGAAGCCCATCGAAGACGGCGTCCACCGTCTCCACCTGCTCGACGTCACAGGGCAGCACAAGGTCCGCGCCGAGGCTCTGCGCCAGCGGCCGCACCCGTCGCCCGAAGGCCTCTCCCTGGTAGGTGAAGGCGAGCTCGGCGCCGTGCGCGGCCAGCGCCCTGGCGATACCCCAGGCGATCGAATGATCGTTGGCCACGCCCATGACCAGGCCGCGTCGTCCGGCCATCAGCGCGTCGGTCATCGTCCCCTCCCCGCGAACCCGTCGCTCGTCAGCCGTCGTGCCGGCCGAACACCAGGCTGGCATTGGTGCCACCGAAGCCGAAGCTGTTCGACAGCACGGTATTGATCTCGGCCCCGTCCCGCCGCTCGCGAACGATCGGCATATCGGCGAAGGCAGGATCGAGCTCTTCGATGTTGGCGGATTCGCAGATGAAGCCATTCTGCATCATCAGGAGCGAATAGATCGCCTCCTGCACACCGGCCGCCCCGAGCGAATGCCCGGTCAGCGACTTGGTGGCGGAGATCGGCGGGCACTTGTCGCCGGTGCCGAAGATGTTGCGGATCGCTTCGATCTCCGGCCCGTCGCCGGCTGGCGTCGAGGTGGCGTGCGGGTTGATGTAGTCGATGGGTTCCCCCACCGTCGACAGGGCGAGACGCATGCAGCGCTCGCCGCCTTCGCCTGACGGCGCCACCATATCATAGCCGTCTGACGTCGCGCCGTAGCCCTTCAGCTCGCCGTAGATCCGCGCGCCGCGCGCCTTGGCGTGTTCCAGCTCCTCGAGCACCAGGACGCCCGCACCGCCGGCAATGACGAAGCCGTCGCGGCTGACGTCATAGGCGCGGCTGGCGGTCGCGGGGGTGTCGTTGTACTTCGACGACATCGCGCCCATGGCGTCGAACAGCATCGACAGCGTCCAGTCGAGCTCCTCGCAGCCGCCGGCGAACATCACGTCCTGCTTGCCCCACTGGATCATCTCGGCGGCGTTGCCGACACAGTGCGACGAGGTCGCGCAGGCGGACGAGATCGAGTAGTTGACGCCCTTGATCTTGAACCAGGTGGCGAGCGTCGCGGACGCCGTCGACGACATCGCCTTCGGCACGGCGAACGGTCCGATGCGCTTCGGCCCCTTTTCGCGGGCGATGTCGGCCGCTTCGATCAGGGTGCGCGTCGAGGGACCGCCGGAGCCCATGATGATGCCGGTGCGCTCGTGGCTGATCTCGTTCTCCTCCAGCCCGGAGTCGCGGATCGCCTGTTCCATCGCGACATGGTTCCAGGCGGTGCCGCCGCCGTGGAACCGCATCGCCCGGCGGTCGACGACCTGCGAGGCATCCAGCGAGGGTGCGCCATGCACCCGCGAGCGGAATCCCAGCCGCTCGTAGTCGTCGGCCTTGACGATTCCCGACTTCGCCTCGTGCAGCGACGACACGACCTCCTGTGCGGAGTTGCCGATGCTCGACACGATACCCATGCCGGTCACGACCACGCGTCTCATAGGCGCCTCTCTTGCGTTGGCTCGGGCAACGGCGTGTTCGCCGGTTCGTCCTAGAGGGTCGCGCCCTCTGTCTCGGACGTGAACAGGCCGACCCTGAGGTCCAGAGCCTGGTATATGGTCTGCCCGTCCACCTTCAACCACCCGTCGGCGATTCCGAGCGTGAGCTTGCGGCGAATGATCCGCTTCAGGTCGACGCCATACTCGACGAACCGGGCGGTCGGCAGCACCATGCCCGAGAACTTCACCTCGCCCACCGAGAGCGCCCGTCCGCGTCCCGGCGCGCCGAGCCACCCCAGGAAGAAGCCGACCATCTGCCACAGCGCGTCCAGCCCGAGGCAGCCGGGCATGACGGGATCGCCCTTGAAGTGGCAGGCGAAGAACCAGAGATCGGGACGAATCTCCAGCTCGGCGCGGACATGACCCTTGCCATGTTCGCCGCCGTCCTCGGCGATGGCGGAGATGCGATCGAACATCAGCATCGGCGGCAACGGCAACTGCGCATTGCCGGGGCCGAACAATTCGCCCCGCCCACATGCAAGCAGTTCCTCGAATTCGTAACTGGACCGGCGTTCGGTCATCCGCCTTGTTCGTCCCTTCTCGTGTAGTTGGATAGTATTCGTTGATCGTTTCGTGGTGGCAGTCGTGTCGACCCCGGCGATCCGGGACGGCAAGCTTCCGCCTACCTAACATAGCTTTTCCGGCGTCGAAAGTGCGGGTTTGGGGGTCCGACGGTACCCCGCACTTGCCGAGGCATGGTGCCCACCGTATATTTGTCGCAGTTGCAACGGGTTGCGGATCGACGGATGGCAACTGACCTGCGGGCTCGCGAGGGTGAGGCACCAGAGGGTGTCTCGCGCCCGGATGTCGCGAGAATACTCAAGCGTGCCGGGTTGCGCCCAACGCGCCAGCGACTGTCGCTCGGCTCCCTCCTGTTCGACGGGCGCGACCGGCATGTGACCGCGGAGATGCTGCACGAACAGGCGATCCGGGCCGACATCCCGGTATCGCTGGCGACGATCTACAACACCCTGCATCAGTTCACCCGCGCCGGCCTGCTGCGCGAGGTCGCGGTCGACGGGGCCAAATCGTACTTCGACACCAATACCCGCGATCACCACCATTTCTATGTCGAGGACCAGTCCCGTCTGATCGACATCGAGGGCTGTTCCATTGCGGTGACCGGTGTTCCCGACG
>JAEYRQ010000087.1 GCA_023435545.1 Pseudomonadota bacterium
CTTCACGATGGTCCCGTCGTGATTGTAGAGCACCAGTGCGAGAGACGCGCCGGTGTTCCCAGCATTGGAGCAGTGAATCACGGTTCCGTGCTTGCGGTTGGCACCACCCTTGGCGCCGTCGTCCTGCACGCCACTGAACCTGTAGAGAACATTGAGGGTGCGTTCGCCCGCGCCGATCGTTGCGGTGGCAACAGCGGGGAATACCAGTCCAAGAGCCGCCATCAGAAGGCTGCCGGAAGCAATATACCGCACGTGATTCGAGTACTTCCGGCGCATCGCGTCATCTCCGCCTGGGTTAATCCAAGGATGGCGATGTTCCTCGGACACCGTATCCCGAGAGTTTCGGGCGGTTCGGCGGATTGTTTCGACGATTGCACCAGAGGCCGGCTGCGTCGCGCGGTGCGGTGCTCACCCCATCCGATCATCCGCCGCGGCGACGAAGGCGGCGATTGCGACGAGTTCGTCCTGCGCGGCGAGCATCGGCGCGTGCCCCGCGTCGGCCACCTCGAGGACCTTCAGGTCGGGCCGACGCTCCTGCATCCGGGCGAGCGTATCGGCGGCCAGGATGTCCGAATTGACGCCGCGAATGACCATCACCGGCGCATTGGCCAGCCCATCGAACTGCGGCCACATCGTCGGCAGGGGCTGGTTGTAGTCGATCGCCTCCAGCGTCTTCATCAGCTTCGGATCGAAGGCCCTTACGGGTCGGCCGTCCCGGTCGTCAAAGGTCTTGCGTGCGAAATCCTCCCAGCCCTCCTGGTCGATACCGGGAAAATGCCCTTGGTACGCGTCGCGTAGCAGGTTCGCCGCTTCCTCCCAGGTGCGAGGTGAACGCGTCGCCGCCAGCATGTTCTTGATCCGCAACAGGCCGCGACCGTCAATCTCCGGCCCGACATCGTTGAGGATGGCAGCGGCTATGGCCGTCGGGCGGACAGCACCGAGCAGCATGGTGACAATGCCGCCCCGAGACGTGCCGACGAAGCAGGCCCGGTCTATCCGGGCCGCGACGAGCAGGTCGAGGACATCACCGAGTTCTACCAGCGGCGCATAGCGGCGCCAGTCGCCGTCCCAGCCGGAGCCGCCACGGCCGCGAAAATCCATCGATACGACGCGGCGTGGTTTGGACTTGTGGGACGATAGGAATATCGCCAGATCGTGGAAGTCCCGGCAATTGCGGGAGAGTCCGGGAAGACAGACTACCGACAGGCGCTCGCTGTCCAACGGCCCGTAGTCCCGGGCATGCAACTGCAACCCGTCGCCGGCGCTGACGCGGATCTCCCGCCATATCGTCGCTTCTGCGACGTCCGCGTCCGAACCCGGCTCCGCCGTATCGGCGACCATGCTAGCGGGATCCGCCGAATCCCAGCGCCGATGCCGGCACCGTGCTCGATCCCGTGGTCAGTTCCGTTCCGCCGAAGCTGCTGAACACGCCTGGCACGCCATCGTCGCCTGCCTGTCCATCCGCAGCGGTTGCGATTGCCGTCTGGGTATCGATCGGGATCCTGAGATCCTGGGCGATCAGCAATTTCTCGGCACCGCTGAGGCTCGCCCTGTAGACCTGCACGCCTTCCAGTACCCGCTGAACGTAGTTGCGGGTCTCGCTGAAGGGGATGAGTTCGACCCAGTCCACTGGGTCGATCTCCCCCTTCCGGGGATCTCCGAAACGCTTGATCCAGTCGACGACCCTGCCGCCGCCGGCATTGTAGGCGGCGAAGACCAGGGCGTAGGCCGTGCCGAAATCATCGGTCAGGTCGCCCAGATGGGCAGCGCCCAGCTTGGCGTTGTAACTGGGATCCGAGGTCAGCCGCTTGAGGTCGTAGGACTGGCCATAGCGCCGCGCCGTTGCCTGGGCCGTCGCCGGCATGAGCTGCATCAGGCCGCGGGCGCCGGCAGGGCTCATCGCCGCCGCATTGAACACGCTCTCCTGCCTGGCGATCGCATTGACAACCGCCTCCTCGATGCCGGGGCCCAGGTCCGTGTAGGACGGGATGCCGCCGGTCGCGAAGGCGTAGAGCTCGGTCGGAAAGCCTGACTGGTGCGCCGCTTTTCCAATCCAGACGGTTGCCGACGTCAGGCTCATCCGGTGGGCGGTCTCTGCGACACCGACGGCGGTGACGGCGTCCTGCGCTTCCTGCGCCATGGAGATCATGAAGCGGGCAGCGTCGCTTTCCATGCCGATCTGGCCGAGCAACCGCATGGCGCGCATGCTGTCGCGCTTGGCGACGATCCGGTGCGCCGTATCGGCGATCAGCGGCTTGCGGGGCTCCGAGATCGCGGCATTGCCGATACGGGCCAGGGCAAGCTGGCCGTAGTAGGTGGTCGTGTACCGTCCCGCCTCGAGATAATGCCTCAGCGCCTCCTCGGCCTCGCCACGCTCCTCGGCGGTTCGGCCCAACCAGTATTCGGCGCGGGCGAGGCTGATCGGCGTCGTGGCGATGTCCGTCAGTGCGGCGAAATGCGCCTCGGCCTTCTCGGTATCGTGCAGGAACCGCAGGGCGATCCAACCCGCCAGCCATTCGGAATCGAGCCGTTCTATCGGGGATTCCGCGCCATGCTGGCTGACGACCGCATAGGCCGCGGCAGGATCGCCGAGCTCGATCAGCTCGCGTGCGATGATCCTGCGCTCCAGCGACCACTCGTCCGGACCGGCGATCTTCGCCGGGTCGATCTGCGCGGTCCCGATGATCTTCGCAGCCTCGCTGTAGCGCCCAAGGCGCCGGTGCCACTGGGTCTTGGCTAGGATGTAGCCCGGGTCCTGCCGCAGAGCGGTGGGAACCTTGTCGAGCATCGCACCGGCCGACTTCGAGCGGCGGATGACGGCCACACGCGCTTCGGCAAGCTTCATCTCGTCGGCGCCGAGCTTGCGGGCGGCCCGCAGAGCGCCGGATGTCTCGCCCTTGTCGAGCAGGCGGTCCATCCGGGCCTTGTGATCCTCACGCGTCAGCACGTCCGAGAAGCGCTCTGCCACCAGGCGCTCCTCGCCCTCGGTCATCTGCTCCTTGCGCCAGAGCGTGCGGGCGAGCTCGTTCGCGCGCGCGCTTTCTCCGGAGGCGGCCAGCGCGCTGGCGAGCACGATGGTGCCGGCCGTGGTCAGGGGCGCTCGATCCGCGAACGCCTCCAGGACGACCTCTGCGGGTGCGCGCTGGGCCAGCAGCGCCACCTCGAAGCGCCGCTGAATGAGAGCGCGGTTCGGCCAGTCGCGATTGTCGGTGAGGAAGGCCGCGATCCGCCGGTACGGTGCGTGCAGGGCCGAGTCGCGAACGTAGTAGAATTCGACGAGCTTCGCCGCCGCCGGGTCCGGAAGGCGCTTCTGGATCTCGAGCGCCTGGTCGAAGCGCTTCGCCGATATGTGGATCAGGGCCTCTTTGGTCGCGGCTGCTGTCGCCTGATCGACCACCCGTACGGGGCCGGCGCCGACGACGCGATCCATCGACGGTGCCTCCGCCGGTCGCGGCCGCGGGAAGGGGAAGCCTTCAGCGGACGCGGCAGCCTCCGCATCGTCAGGCTGCACCTCGCCGGCCTGCACCTCGCCGACCTGCACCTCGCCCACCTGTAGCTCGTCCGGCTCGGTCGAGCCGGGAGTTGCATCGGCCGCCTCCTCGTCCATCGACGCAGGTTTCGCGGCAGCCGCGATCTCGGCCGGCCGTTCCGGGGGAAGCGGTATTGGCCGCTTCGCCGCGGATTTCCGCGCTGCGGCCGTGATCGTGAGCGCTTCGCCCTCGGGCTTGGTCAGGACAAAGGCGTCGGCCGGCAATTGCTGGGCGAGCAGAAGCGGCGCAATGGCGGAGCCGAGGGCGAGGCGGCGCAAACAGGACATATGGGAAACTTTCGACGGGAATGCTTAAATTACTATTCTCGTGCCCATATGGGGCGATATCGTGTCATCGGCCGTAGGGACGGAGCGCTTGCTGCCGCGGCGCGCTCGCCATATTGTCGGCGCCGCTCGCATGAGGCGGGCCGCGGCGACAATTGGTAAGCTCCGCGCGACATTCTTGGGAAAGACGCACAATGTTCAAGGGCTCGATCACCGCTCTGATCACACCGTTCTCGAACGGGGCGGTGGACGAGAAAGGATTCCAGGATTTCGTCGACTGGCAGATTCGGGAAGGGACGGACGGGCTCGTGCCGGTGGGCACGACCGGAGAGTCGCCGACGCTGAGCCATGCCGAGCACAAGCGCGTGGTCGATCTGTGCGTCGAGGCTTCGGGCGGCCGCGTCCCGGTGATCGCCGGCGCAGGCTCCAACAACACCGCCGAGGCGATCGATTTCAGCCGCCATGCCAAGGCTGCCGGCGCTGATGCGGTGCTGATCGTGATGCCCTACTACAACAAGCCGACGCAGGAGGGGCTCTACCAGCACTTCAAGGCGATCCACGACGCCGCCGACCTGCCAATCATCATCTACAATATCCCGGGCCGCAGTGTCGTCGACATGAGCGTCGAGACCATGGCGCGGCTGGCGCACGACCTGCCGAACATCGTCGGCGTCAAGGATGCGACCGCCAATCTGGCGCGTGTGAGCCTTCAGCGGGCCGCGTGCGGCAAGGACTTCATCCAGCTCTCCGGTGAGGACCCGACGGCGCTGGCCTTCAATGCGCACGGTGGCGTCGGCTGCATCTCGGTGACGTCCAACGTGGCGCCGCGGCTGTGCTCGGAGTTCCAGAAGGCATGCGCGGATGGAGACTATAGGCTGGCGCTCGACTATCAGGATCGGCTGATGCCGCTGCACCGGGCGCTGTTCCTCGAAACCAGCCCGACGCCGGTCAAGTATGCAGTCTCGCTGCTCGGCCGGTGCGACCCCAGGGTCAGGCTGCCGCTGGTGGCGTGCACGGACCCCGTCAAGCGCGAGGTCCGCGACGCGATGGTGCACGCCGGGCTGCTGAACGCCTAAAGGGATTTCCGGAGGACTGCGATGGCGCCGCCGCGCGGAGCGCCGGGAGATCGGCTGATCGCCGAGAACCGGCGCGCACGCTTCGACTATGAACTGCTCGATACCTTCGAGGCGGGGATCCAGCTGACCGGCACCGAGGTCAAGTCGCTTCGCGAGGGCCGGGCCAGCCTGGGCGAATCCTACGCTGGGGAAATGCGCGGCGACCTGTGGCTGTTCAATGTCCACATTCCAGAATACGGCCCCGCCAACCGCTTCAATCATGAGCCGAAGCGCCCGCGCCGTCTGCTGCTTCATCGCAAGGAGATCAATCGCCTCATCGGGGCGGTGCAGCGCGAGGGTATGACCATCGTGCCGTTGCGGCTCTACTTCAACGCCAGAGGGCTCGCCAAGCTCCAGATCGCGCTCGCGCGCGGCAAGAAGAGCTATGACAAGCGGGAGACCGAGAAGAAGCGCGACTGGCAGCGCGACAAGGCCCGACTGCTGCGCGAGAAGGGGTGAAGACGACAAAGGGCCGGGGTTACCCCCGGCCCTGCTTGTCGCGTCGACCTTACTGATTGGTCGGAGACGCAACGTCCGGACGATCGTCCGCCGCCGGCGGGATCGTCTCGCTGCCGGCCCCGGTCGCCTGCGGCATGTTCATCGTGTGAACGATATTCCGGTCCGAATCCACGACGTAGACCGTGGTATCGGTGCGCAGGAAGCCGAAGCCGTCGAGGCCGTCGACGTCGAGGGAGGCGACCTGGTAGCTGCCAGGCACCTGGCTGCCGACCTGCCAGCTGTTGGCTTCGGTCGCTGGAATCACCTCGCTGCTGGCGATTGTCGCCGGCGTCAGCTGGCTGTCCAGGGCCGCCTGCTGCTGGGTCGTCAGCTCGGCCTGCGCAAGAGCGCCGCCGGACATCAACGCGATTGCGGCTGTCGCGGCCATAAGTCGGAATTTCATCGTGTTACCTCCTTCGTTGGGGTCTGGGGATAGAACCAACTCGCCAACGAGGGGTTCCGGCATATTCGCGCCGGTAAGATTACGGTCCTGTCATGTATGCTTGTCGTCCAGCCATCCGGCCACATCGGCGAACACCGCGCGGAACATGTCGGGCGTCAGGCGGCCGGTATTCGTGTTGTAGCGGGAGCAGTGATAGCTGTCGTAGAGCCGCAATCCGCCGATCACGTGATGGACGCCGTGCGCGAACGGGACGGCCGACCGGCGATCACCCAGAGCGGCCACCACACTCTCGTGGGCGATCCGGCCCAGCGCGACGACGGCCCGGAGTCGCGGCATCGCTGCGAGTGTGTGGATGAGGAACTGGCGACAGGATCTGGTTTCGGCGCCTGTCGGCTTGTTCTCCGGCGGGACGCAGCGCACCGCGTTCGTAATGCGGCAGTCGACGAGCGTCAGGCCGTCATCGGGATCGGCAGCATAGGCGCCGCGCGCGAAGCCGAAGGCGGCCAGCGTCTCGTACAAGAGATCGCCGGCATAATCCCCGGTGAATGGACGGCCTGTCCGGTTGGCGCCCTTCAGCCCCGGTGCCAGGCCGACGATCAGCAGACGTGCGTCGGCTTCGCCGAAGGACGGCACAGGGGCATTGAAGTAATCCGGGAACGCCGCCCTGTTCCGCTGTCGAAACGACGCGAGCCGCGGGCATACAGGGCAGTCATCCGGCGGCTCGCCCAGCACCGCATCGGCTGAATTGCCCGATTCTTCGGAAACGGACTGCACCGTCCGGATCAGTTCTCGACGTAGTCGTCGTCGAACTCTTCGTAATCGGCCTCAGGTGCCTGCGCCGATCGATGATTGCGCTGTGCCGCCATCTGCTCCCGGCGTGCAGCGCGCTCGGCACGCTCGCTGGGGTCGCGGCCGATGCGGGTCGCCAGGCTCTGGAGGTCGACGAACACGTCGGCCTGCCGACGCAGTTCGTCGGCGATCATGGGTGGCTGCGAGGTGATCGTCGAGACCACGCTGACCCGCTTGCCCTTCCGCTGCAGCGCTTCCACAAGCGACCGGAAATCGCCATCGCCCGAGAACAGAACGAAGTGATCGATCCGCTCGGCCATCTCCATCGCATCGACGGCGAGCTCGATATCCATGTTTCCCTTCATCTTCCGCCGGCCGGTCGCGTCGAAGAATTCCTTCATCGGCTTTGTTACGACCGTGTAGCCGTTATAATCCAGCCAATCAATGAGAGGTCGTATCGATGAATACTCTTGGTCTTCGGCAAGAGCAGTATAATAATACGCCCGAAGAAGATATCCTTCAGCCTCGAATACTCCAAGCAGTCGCTTATAGTCAATGTCGAACCCGAGTGCTCGCGACGTCGCATAGAGGTTGGCGCCGTCGATGAACAGCGCAATCCGCTCATGGGAATAGAACTTCATTCTAGTTCCTCTCAAACCTGGCAGTCGTCAATCGTGCTGCAGCAGGATCTAATTCGGTCGCCGGCAGCGCGAGCCGTCTGCATATCCAAGGAAATATATGGAAGGCAGGGCCGGGCGACGTGAAACTAGGTCTATAACCGAACATCTCCGTTTTCAAGCGGCTCGCCGTTCGGCTTGTCAAGACGGCCCCGAGCGCGTATATCCCGCGAAACTTTCCCCTCCAATTGCCCGGAGTACGCTGTCATGGCGCGCGTGACGGTAGAAGATTGCATCGACAAAGTCGAAAACCGCTTCGAGCTGGTGCTGCTGTCGGCGCACCGCTCTCGGATGATCTCGAACGGGGCTCCGCTGACCGTCGATCGCGACAACGACAAGAATCCGGTGGTCGCGCTGCGCGAGATCGCGGACGAGTCGGTGTCGCCCGAAGACCTCAAGGAAGAGCTCATTCACTCTCTGCAGAAGTTCGTCGAGGTGGATGAGCCGGAAGCTGATACGGTCCCGATGATCGCTGTCGGCGGCGAAGGCGATGATGATTCCGACGTGCAGTTCGACCGCATGTCGGAGGAGGAGTTGCTGAAGGGTCTCGAAGGGCTGACGCCTCCCGACGATCGGGAGTAAGCCCGACGCGTGACGGACGGCGATTCCCGATTGGACAGGGGATCGCGCCGCGCGGCGATGCGGATGCGTGCGGGAGCGGCCGGTGCGGCTGCGCGGTGAGCGCCGATGATGCGCCAATACGAGCTGGTCGAGCGCGTCACCAGCTATGATCCGGATGCCGATGAGGCGCTGCTGAATCGCGCCTACGTCTATGCCATGCGCGCCCACGGCACCCAGAAGCGCGCCTCGGGCGATCCCTATTTCTCCCATCCACTCGAAGTGGCGGCGCTCCACACCGAGCTGAAGCTCGACGACGCGACAGTGGCCTCCGCCCTGTTGCACGACACCATCGAGGATACCGATACCACCAAGGCGGAGATCGACCGCCTGTTCGGCTCCGAGATCGCCGAGCTGGTCGATGGGCTCACCAAGATCAAGAAGCTCGATCTCGTCTCCAAGAAGGCCGAGCAGGCGGAGAATCTCCGCAAGTTCATGCTCGCCATCTCCCGCGACGTGCGGGTGCTGCTGGTCAAGCTTGCCGACCGGCTGCACAACATGCGCACGCTCGAGTTCATGGCGCTCGAAAAGCAGAGGCGGATCGCCAACGAGACGATGGAGATCTATGCGCCGCTGGCCGGGCGCATGGGCATGCAGGACATGCGCTCCGAACTGGAAGACCTCTCGTTCAAGGTGCTGCAGCCCGAACCCTACCG
>JAEYRQ010000119.1 GCA_023435545.1 Pseudomonadota bacterium
CGTGGGGTGCGATGCCGCCGCATGCGCGGGTGGCACGGGGGATCGTGCTGGTGCCGGAGGGGCGGCTGGTGTTTCCCGAACTGACGGTGCGCGAGAACCTGGTGCTCGGCGCCGTGAACGCCAGGGCGCGGCCGCTGCGCGATCGCACCCTCGCGCAGGGTTTCGAGCTGTTCCCGCGCCTTGCCGAGCGCCGCGACCAGGCCGGCGGCACCCTGTCGGGCGGCGAGCAGCAGATGCTCGCGCTCGGCCGCGGATTGATGGCGCAGCCCCGGGTGCTGCTGCTCGACGAGCCGACACTCGGCCTCGCGCCCGCCATCGCCCGCCAGATCTTCCGTATCGTGCCGCAGCTGCGTGATCTCGGACTCACCATTCTGATCGCCGAGCAGGACCTGCGCCGCACGCTGAAGATCGCCGACCGGGCCTATGTCCTGGAGAACGGGATGGTCGCCGCCGAAGGTGCCGGCCGCGAGCTCGAGGAGGACCCCGCGGTACGCCGGGCCTATCTGGGGCATGCCTAGCGGCTCCGATTCCAAGACGTTCCGCTATCCCTCACCAGCGGGCTGCGCCACCATGAGTCTCGACCGCGCCGATTATCCTTTATTCGCGCGCCGGTTTTTGCCACCATGCAGCCGGGGAAACGCCAGACAAAGCCCAACGAGGCAAATGTGTCGAGCCAAGACTCCGTCCTCAGAGTAGGAGGGCGGGACCACCTGCCCGCAGCACCCTACGGCGGTGGCATGGAGCCCAGCAGGATCGACGACCCGGACTATTTCCACAGGGTCGTCGACTGCCAATGGGCCTGTCCGGCCCACACGCCGGTTCCCGAATACATCCGGCTGATCGCGGCCGGCCGCCACACGGCCGCCTATCTCGTCAACTGGCGCTCCAACGTCTTTCCCGGAATTCTCGGGCGGACCTGCGACCGCCCGTGCGAGCCGGCGTGCCGCCGGGGGCGGGTCGAGGCCGAGCCGGTGGCGATATGCCGGCTGAAGCGCGTGGCCGCCGACAACAAGGATGATGTCCGCGACGTCCTGCCCGTCGCCCCGGCTGCCGGCAACGGACGGCGGATCGCGCTGATCGGCGCCGGCCCGGCGTCGCTGACGGTCGCCCGCGACCTCGCGCCGCTGGGCTACCGGATCGTCGTCTACGACGCGGAGGCGAAGGGGGGTGGGATGATCCGCAGCCAGATCCCCCGGTTCCGGCTGCCGGAGAGCGTCATCGACGAGGAGGTCGGCTACGTGGTCGGCATCGGCGGCATCGAGACCCGCTACAGCACGCGCGTCGACAGCCTGAAGGCGGTCCTGGCAGAGGGCTACGACGCGGTATTCGTAGGCACCGGCGCCCCGCGCGGCCGCGATCTCGACATCCCCGGCCGTCGCGAGGCTGGCGCCAATATCCATATCGGCATCGACTGGCTGTCCAACGTCTCGTTCGGCCATATCGGCTCGATCGGCCGTCGGGTCATAGTGCTCGGCGGCGGCAACACCGCTATGGACTGCTGCCGCACGGCGCGGCGCCTGGGCGGCGAGGCCGTCACGGTGGTGGTCCGCTCGGGCTTCGAGGAGATGAAGGCGAGCCCCTGGGAGAAGGAGGACGCACTGCACGAGGGCATCCCGATCCTCAATTACATGGTGCCTAAGCGCTTCACCCACGAGGCCGGCCGGCTGACCGGCATCGACTTCGAGACGGTGGAGGCCGTGTACGACGACAGTGGCCGCCGCCGGCTGGAGCCGACCGGTGCGCCGGACGTCCATATCCCCTGCGACGATGTGCTGGTGGCGATCGGCCAGGAGAATGCTTTCCCGTGGATCGAACGCGATCTCGGGCTCGAATTCGACCGCTGGGGCATGCCCAAGGTCGATCCGGCGACCTTCCAGTCAACTCTGCCCGGCGTGTTCTTCGGCGGCGATGCGGCGTTCGGGCCCAAGAACATCATCTGGGCGGTAGCCCACGGCCACGAGGCGGCGATCTCGATCGACCTGCATTGCCGCGGCGCCGATCCCGGCGACAGGCCGCCGCCGCACGTCACCCTTGCCAGCCAGAAGATGGGCATTCACGAGTGGAGCTACGACAACGATATCTCGCTGGCCGAGCGCCAGAAGGTGCCGTGGCGGCCGCTGGAGGTGACGCTGAACAGCGTGGCGGCCGAGGTCGAGCTCGGCTTCGATGCCGGTCTCGCCTATGCCGAGACGCAGCGCTGCCTGAACTGCGACGTGCAGACTGTGTTCGCGGACGCGCTGTGCATCGAGTGCGACGCCTGCACCGACATCTGCCCGATGGACTGCATTACCTTCACCGTCAACGGCGACGAGGACGACCTGCGAGGCCGGCTCAACGCCCCCGCTGAGAACCGGACGCAGGCCCTCTACGTGTCGGGTGCGCTGAAAACCGGTCGTGTCATGGTCAAGGACGAGGACGTCTGCCTGCATTGCGGCCTGTGTGCCGAGCGCTGTCCGACCGGAGCCTGGGACATGCAGAAGTTCCTGCTCGAGGTGAGCCAAGCGGGGCAGGCCCGATGCCACGCGTGAGCGATCCGGTCAACGACTTCGTCGTCAAGTTCGCCAACGTCAACGGCTCCGGATCGGCGAGCGCGAACCGCCTTTTCGCCCGCTCGATCATGCGCATGGGCGTACCGATCGCCTCGCGCAACATCTTCCCCTCCAACATCCAGGGCCTTCCGACCTGGTACGAGGTCCGGGTGTGCGAGGCAGGACACCTCGGCCGGCGCGGCGGCGTCGACCTGATGGTGGCGATGAACCCGCAGACCTGGGACAAGGACGTCGCCTCGATCGACGTCGGCGGCTATCTCTTCTACGACTCGACCCGGCCGCTGCCGCCCTCCAGGTTCCGGGATGATGTGACGGCGGTCGGCATGCCGCTCACCGAGATCTGCAACGCCCGCTACGACGACCCGCGTCAGCGTCTTCTATTCAAGAACATCATGTATGTCGGGGCGCTGTGCGCCCTGCTCGGCATCGAGGTGGAGGTGGTCGAACGCCTGATCGCGGAACAGTTCCGCGGCAAGGACAAGCTGATCGCGCCGAACGTCGAGGCCATGCGGACGGGCCACGATCATGCCGAGGCGAACCTCGCCGGTGCGGTCCGGCTTTCCGTGCGGCGCGCGGAGGCGGTCGGCGACCGCATCCTCCTCGAAGGTAACGATGCGGCCGGGCTCGGCTGCGTCTACGGCGGCGCGACGGTCGCGGCCTGGTATCCGATCACCCCGTCGACCTCGCTCGCGGAGGCGTTCGGCACCCATTGCCGGCGCTACCGTGTCGATCCCGAAACCGGTCAGCGCCGCTACGCGATCCTGCAGGCGGAGGACGAACTCGCTTCGATAGGCATGGTGATCGGCGCGGCCTGGAACGGCGCGCGCGCCTTCACAACGACCTCGGGACCCGGCATCTCGCTGATGCAGGAGTTCCTGGGTCTCGCCTATTTTGCCGAGGTTCCCGCCGTGATCTTCGATGTGCAGCGCGGCGGGCCGGCGACGGGCATGCCGACACGCACCCAGCAGTCGGACCTGACGATCTGCGCCTATGCCTCGCACGGCGATACCAAGCACGTGCTGCTGCTGCCGCAGGACCCCAAGGAGTGCTTCGAGTTCGCCGCGCTCGCCTTCGATCTCGCCGATCGCCTGCAGACGCCGGTCTTCGTGATGCTCGATCTCGACATCGGCATGAACGAATGGCTGTGCGAGCCGCTCTCCTGGGACGACACGCGCCGCTACGACCGCGGCAAGGTGATGGACGCCGAGGCGCTGGAGGCGGGCCGCGATTTCGGCCGCTATCTCGACATCGACGGCGACGGCATCGCCTGGCGCACCTATCCGGGCACCCATCCGAGCCGCGGAGCCTTCTTCACGCGCGGATCCTCCAAGGACGCGCGGGCGCGCTACAGCGAGGAGGGGGCGGACTACGTCGAGAACATGCAGCGGCTGCTGCGCAAGTTCGAGACGGCGAAGTCGCTGGTGCCCGCCCCGATCGAGCATCCCGCACGGGAGCCGACGCGCTTCGGCGTCATCCTGTTCGGCTCCACTGCCCCGGCGATGGGCGAGGCGCTGGAGGCGCTGGAGACGGAGGGCATCCACCTGGACACGCTACGGATCCGCGCGTTCCCCTTCGCCGACAGCGTGACGCAGTTCGTGCTCGACCACGACTTCGTCTTCGTCATCGAGCAGAACCGCGACGGCCAGCTGCGCGCCCTGCTGATCAACGAGGCGGCGGCCGACCCGGCGCGGCTCATACCGATCCTGCACTATGACGGGACGCCGATCACCGCCCGGTTCATCATCGCCGCGGTGTCGCGGCAATGGCGGGCCCTGACCGGGACACCGCAGCGCGTGGAGGATGGACCGCCGGCGGCCGCGGCAACCCTGAACGGCCGGCGACACGAGAAGGGCGGCCGCCAGGCCGGCTTGCCGACATGACCTACATCACCAAGCCGAAGCTGCACCACCCCAAGCTGCCGACGAATGCCCTCGGCTACACGCGGCGCGACTATGAGGGCTCGGTGTCGACGCTGTGCGCGGGCTGCGGCCACGACTCGATCTCGGCAGCGATCATCCAGGCCTGCTTCGAGCTCGACCTGCCGCCGCACCGGATCGCCAAGCTGTCGGGCATCGGCTGCTCGTCGAAGACGCCGACCTACTTCCTCGGCGCCAGCCACGGCTTCAACAGCGTCCACGGCCGCATGCCCTCGGTGCTGACGGGCGCCAACCTCGCCAACCGCGACCTGATCTATCTCGGCGTCTCCGGCGATGGCGACTCCGCCTCGATCGGCCTCGGCCAGTTCGCCCACTGCATCCGCCGGGGCGTCAACATGGTCTATATCGTCGAGAACAACGGCGTCTATGGCCTGACCAAAGGCCAGTTCTCGGCGACCTCCGACACCGGGTCGAAGTCGAAGCGGGGGGTCGCCAACACGGATTCGCCGATCGACCTCGTGTCGATGGCGCTGCTGCTCGGGGCGAGCTTCGTGGCGCGCGGCTTCTCCGGCGACAAGGCCCAGCTCGTGCCACTGATCAAGGCTGCGATCCACCATCGCGGCGCCGCCTTCATCGATTGCATCAGCCCCTGCGTCGCGTTCAACAATCATCCGGGCTCCACCAAGAGCTTCGACCATGTCCGCGAGCACAACCACTCGGTGAACCGTCTCGACGTGATCGAGGCTCGCGAGGAAATCACCACCGACTACGCGCCCGGAACCGCGACCGACGTAACCCAGCACGACGGGTCGGTGCTCAGACTGTTCAAGCTCGAAGACGCCTACGACCCCGGCGACCGCCTCGCCGCGCTGGCCTACCTGCAGAGCCGTCAGGCGGCCGGCGAAGTCGTGACCGGGCTGCTCTACGTCGACGGGCAGGCGGAGGATCTGCACGGCCGCCTCGGCACGGTCGAGACACCCCTCAACCGGCTCGGCGAGGCAGAGCTCTGCCCCGGCGGCGCCGAGATCGACGCCATAAACGCCCGGCTGCGCGGGATCTAGGGGGCGCGCTTCCAGCGCCAAGACATGTTCGCCTGCCGGAATCGAACGGTGACGCGCTCGCCGACTTAAGCTCAGACCTTGTCCGGTCGGCTTCGTCTGCATCGCATTGCAGGTGCCGGGACCGACGACGGCGAGCACAAACTGTATGTTGCGGTCGACCGGGGTCGACGAATGTTGACGGAGCGCCTGACGGCTGATCGGACTGCGCGATGCGGGCGGGAGGATCGTCAAGGAAGCCGCAAATTTCCTGGTCAGCTGGGCCTTCACCCGATGTGAGCCTCGCAGAAGGCATGGGGCTCCTCGCGAGGGCGTGGATTGACGCGCCGCGATTCTGATGCAATCCTGCAATTAGACCGACCGGTCTATTAGATCTGAGGCGGCCCAGTCCGCCAGCAGACGGCAGAGAGGAACCAACGTCATGAACACAGCGATCGAAATCCGGCGCTTTGACAAGCCCGACGACTTGCTCGACATGAAGGAATGCGGCGGCATAGCCATCGTCAAGATGGGCACTGGAGCCACCGGCATGCATGCGGTGTTCGAACCGGGCTGGACCTGGGAAAAGGACGAGCGGCCGCTTCTGGGGAATCCGGCCTCCTGTCCGATGCACCACACCGGCTATTGCATCTCGGGCACTCTTATCGTTCGAATGCTCGACACCGGGAAGAACACGAGGATTGCGGCCGGTGACTTTTTCGAGATCCCGGCGGGACACGACGCGTTCGTCGAGGGGGAGGACCGCGTGGAACTGATCCTGTTCGCACCGCCCGAGCACCAGCACTGACCGCGCGCGGCCGGCTTCCCCGCAAACGACATCCAGGGCCGTCCCAAGGTGTGACGGCCTTGACCCTCGTTGCCCCATGGCGGATTTTCGATGCTGGAGCATCACGATCCGCGGACAATTTCCAATGAGCGAATCCACCAGGGCGCGCATGCTCGATGCGGGACTGAGCATGCTCCTGCGCCACGGCTACAACGATCTCGGCATCCAAGCGGTGCTGAAGGAAACGGGCATGCCGAAGGGTTCATTTTATCATCACTTCGCCAGCAAGGAAGATTTCGCACTGCAGGTTGTCGATCGCTACATGGACGAGGTTCATAAAGGTCTCGACGCTTCACTCGGCGATCGTTCGCTTTCCCCGCTTGTCCGTGTTCGCAGGTTCTTCGAGATGACGCGCGACAAGTACCAGGAGGACGGCTATCTCGGATGCATGCTCGGCGGGCTCGGTCAGGAGCTTTCGGGCGTCAGCCCGGTCTTCCAGGAGAGGATCGAGTCGTGTCTCGGCACCATTGCAGACCGCATTGCTTCTTGCCTGCAGGAAGCCCAGGCGAGCGGTGATTTGTCACCGGACGCCAATCCGCGCCATCTGGCGAACCTCATTGTCAATTGTTGGGAAGGCGCTGCGCTGCGCAGCCGCCTTCGCCGCGATCCGGCGCCACTCGACTC
>JAEYRQ010000120.1 GCA_023435545.1 Pseudomonadota bacterium
GCGGGGACGGAGCCTAAAGGATCGAAGCGGCGGGGGGGCATGAGGATCGACATCTCGGGCATCGCTGCCGATTTCCCGGAGTTCAGGGTCGCGGTCGTTGTCGCCGACGGTCTGGAGATACCGCCGGAGCGGCCGGCTGATCTCGACCGGCTGATCCGCGAGCGCGAGGCGGCCTGTCGGGCGCGCTGGGCGGGATCTGAACTCGCCGACATTCCCGGCATCGCGGCCTGGCGGCGGGCCTACCGCGCGTTCGGCATCAAGCGCACCAGCTACCGCTCGTCGGTGGAGCGGCTGGTGAAGAACGTGCTGGCCGACCGGCCGCTGCCGGCGATCAACGGCTTCGTCGATGCCTATAATTCCGTCTCGCTTGCCCATGTCTTCCCGCTCGGCGCCGATGATCTCGACGCGGTCGCCGGCGACATCGCATTCCGCTATTCGCGCCCCGGCGATAGCTTCCTCGACATGGCGGCGGGCGAGGGGGAGAACCCAAGCGATCCGCCGAAGCCGGGCGAGGTGGTGTTCGCGGACGCGCAGAAGGTGCTCTGCCGGCGCTGGAACTGGCGGCAGGACGCGCGCTCGCTGGTCGATGTTTCGGCC
The DNA here is from genome assembly GCA_023435545.1 of Pseudomonadota bacterium. Taxonomy (GTDB): domain Bacteria; phylum Pseudomonadota; class Alphaproteobacteria; order Rhizobiales; family Tepidamorphaceae; genus Tepidamorphus. Next base: position 598 of record JAEYRQ010000120.1, read on the forward strand.
CGGCGGGCGGTCGTCACCGTGCAGGCGAACGGCTGCGGCGATCCCGAGGCCGCGGTCGACGACCTCGTCGATCTGGTCCGGAGGTTCTGCGGCGGACGGTCTGCGGTCACCTGGGCCGACGCGTCGTCGCCCGTCGCCGATCTGGACGAACCATGAGGGCAGCGCGATGACACCGAACCCGGTTGCGATCGAACGGCGAGACGGCATCGCCATCGTCCGCTTCGACCGGGGCGGCCGGGCGAATGCCATGGACTTCGCGGCTATGGATGCGCTGGCAGAGGCCGTGCGCGAACTTCAAGTCGAGAGGGACGTCGCCGCCGTCATCCTGACCGGGGCCGCGAACATCTTCTCGGCCGGGATGGACCTGCGCGATCCGGCCTTTCAGCGTCTCGACCACATGGACCTCGCCGAGCTTCGCCACCTGGCCTCGAAGGGGCCCGCCATGTGCCGTGCCTGGGCCGGCATCGAGGTGCCGACCATCGCAGCGATCGAAGGACCCTGCCTCGGCGGCGGTTTCGCGCTGGCGGCGATGTGTGACTTCCGGGTTGCCGGCGAGGGCGCCCGGTTCGGGGCGCCGGAGGTTTCGGTCGGCGTCAACATGGGCTGGCATTCGGTGCCGCGGCTCGTCGGCCTTGTGGGCGCGCAGGCAACGCGGCGGGTGCTGCTTGCCGGCGAGCGCTGGAGCGCGGCCGAGGCGATAGCCGCGGGATTCGTCGACCGGCTCGCCCCGGACGGCGGCGCCCTCGATGCCGGTCTCGAGCTTGCGACGGCGCTGGCACAGCAGCCGGCGGAGGCTCTCAGAATGACCAAGCGCCAGATCGAAGCGGCCGCGCACGGCCACGACTGGATGGCGAGCGCGCTCGACGGCGACCAGCATGCGCTGTCGTGGCTCGGCGAGGACTTCCGACGGACGCTGGCCGCCTTCGCGAAGCGGCAGGGCGGCGACGCGCCATAGGCCGACGTCAGCCCCTTTCGTCGCGGACAGTCCGGGCAGGCGAATGCCCGGCTCTTCGATGTCCTCACGTCCACACTCGCAGGCGCCGCTGATGACTGAAGCCGTGCCTGCGTGAACGGCGAGGGTTCGACACGCCACCATCTCCAATGTTGACTTCATAAAGATATCTTTATATGAAGGTCTGCAACGAGGGATCGCCGGTTCATGCTGCCCATTTCGTCCGACCAGCTTCTGTCCGCGCTGCGCGCCGCCGGCGAGCCGACGCGGCTGCGCATCCTGGCGCTGCTGGCCGAAGGCGAGCGCAACGTGAAGGACCTCACCGACATCCTGGGGCAAAGCCAGCCGCGGCTCAGCCGGCACCTGAAGCTGTTGGTCGAGGCCGGGCTCGTGCGCCGCAATGCAGAGGGCGCATCGGCCTTCTTCCGGCTGGCCGAGCAGGGTCCGGCGGCGGAGGTGGCCCGGGACATCGTCGAGCGTCTCGACCGCACCGATCCGGTGCTGGTGCGCGACCGCACGCGGCTCGAGGCGGTGCGCCGGGCCCACGCCGAGAACGCCGCTGCTTATTTCCGGCGCCACGCGGGCGAGTGGGACCGGCTGCGGACGCTGCATGTCGAGGAGGATCAGGTCGAGGCGACGATCGCCCGCCTGCTCGACGAGGCTCGGCTCGGCACCGTGATCGATCTTGGCACCGGCACCGGGCGCATGCTGGAGATGCTGGGTCCGAAGGTCGGCCGCGGCATCGGCATCGATCTGTCGCACGACATGCTCGCCTATGCGCGCAACCGGCTGGAGCAGAAGGGGCTGACCAACTGCCAGGTCCGTCACGGCGACATCTACAACCTGCCGCTCGACAACGCCGTCGCCGACGCGGTGATCGTGCACCAGGTGCTGCACTATCTGGATGATCCGGCCCGTGCGATCGCCGAGGCCGCCCGGCTGCTCAGGCGTGGCGGCCGGCTGATCATCGTCGACTTCGCCCCGCACGGCCTCGAATTCCTGCGCGAGCGCCATGCCCATCGCCGGCTCGGCTTCACGCACGACCAGATCCGCGAGTGGATGCGGGCTGCCGGCGTCGATCCGCTCGAGCAGGTCGACCTGCCGCCGGATCGCGAGGCGCCGGGCGACAGGCTCACAGTTTCGATCTGGCTCGGTCGCCACACAGGCCACCGCGCGCGTCAGACCCCCGTCTCAGAGGAGGCCGCATAAGATGGATGCGACCCGTAGCAATCGCCGGATCGATGGCGGCCGGCTTGCCGTTTCGTTCGAGTTCTTTCCGCCGAAGACTGCCGAGATGGAGGCCTCGCTGTGGAAGTCGGTCGATCGGTTGGCGCCGCTTGGGCCGGACTTCGTGTCGGTGACCTACGG
>JAEYRQ010000134.1 GCA_023435545.1 Pseudomonadota bacterium
GCGACGCGCTGCACGTAGGTGCCCTTGGCACCCGACGGCTTCGCCCTCACCACAGCGTCGACGAGGGCGCGGGTGTTCTCGACCAGCGCGTCGTCGCTGAAGCTCGCCTTGCCGACGCCGGCATGGATGATCCCGGCCTTGTCGACGCGGAACTCCACTGCACCGCCCTTCTGCTCCTTCACCGCATTGGCGACGTCCGCCGTCACGGTGCCGACCTTCGGGTTCGGCATCAGACCGCGGGGACCGAGCACCTTACCGAGACGGCCGACCAGCGGCATCATGTCGGGCGTCGCGATGCAGCGGTCGAAATTGATGTCGCCCTTCTGGATCTGCTCCACCAGATCCTCCGCGCCGACGATATCGGCACCGGCAGCCTTCGCCTCGTCCGCCTTGTCTCCCTTGGCGAACACCGCAACGCGGACGGTCCGACCGGAACCGTTCGGAAGCTGGCAGACGCCGCGCACCATCTGGTCGGCGTGACGCGGATCGACGCCGAGATTGATCGCGACCTCGACCGTCTCGTCGAATTTGGCGCTCGCGCGCTCCTTGACAAGCTTCACGGCCTCGGAAAGAGGCACGAGATTACGCGGATCGATACCCTCGCGGGCGGCCTTCAGACGCTTTCCGATCTTTGCCATTGCCCTTACCCCTGCACCTCGAGGCCCATCGACCGGGCCGATCCCTCGATGATCTTCATCGCCTGCTCGACGTCGTTGGCGTTGAGATCCTTCAGCTTCGCGTTTGCGATCTCGCGGATCTGGTCGCGGGTGACGACACCGGCCTTGTCGCGGCCGGGAAGCTTGGAGCCCTTGTTGATCTTGGCTGCCTGCTTGAGGAAGTGCGAGGCTGGCGCCGTCTTGATCTCGAAGGTGAAGGACTTGTCCTGGAAGACCGTGATGACGGTCGGACAGGGCTGGCCCTTCTCGATCTCCTGCGTCTTGGCGTTGAACGCCTTGCAGAACTCCATGATGTTCAGGCCGCGCTGGCCGAGCGCGGGGCCGATCGGCGGCGATGGAGTCGCCGCCCCCGCCGGTACCTGCAGCTTGATGTAGCCAATGATCTTCTTCGCCATGTCTTCATCCTTCCGCGCCTAGTCCGGCGCCACTGGAGGTGCGTGGTGCGATCCCTTTCGCCGGTTGGCGAGCCGGCCAGGATCTCCCACGCGTGAACGGGCGGTCAGAGCTTCTCGACCTGCCCGTATTCGAGTTCGACCGGGGTTGCCCGGCCGAAAATCGAGACTGCGACCTTCAGCCGGGCGCGCTCCTCGTCGACGTCCTCGACCACGCCGTTGAACGACGCGAACGGCCCGTCGGCCACGCGCACCTGCTCGCCGATCTCGAAATGGACCGACGGCTTCGGCCGGTCGATGCCTTCCTGAACCTGCTGGACGATGCGCTGCGCCTCGGCGTCCGATATCGGTGTCGGCTTCTTGTCGGTGCCGAGGAAGCCGGTGACCTTGGGGGTGTTCTTTATCAGATGGTATGCGTCGTCCGTCATGTCCATGCGGACGAGCACATAACCGGGGAAGAATTTCCGTTCGGTGTCGATCTTCCGCCCGCGCCTGACCTCGACGACCTTCTCGGTCGGCACGAGGATTTCCTCGAACTTTTCCGAAAGGCCGGTCGCGGCAGCCTTCTCGCGAATGGCCTCCGCGACCTTCTTTTCGAAGTTCGAGTAGGTGTGGACGATGTACCAGCGCATGGCCATTGGCCGGGGATCTCCTCAGCGCGTCCCGAGCAGGAAGCCGACACCAAACGAGATGATCTGGTCGGCGGCAAGAAAGAACAGCGCCGCCAGCACGGCCATGATGAACACCATGACCGTGGTGATCGCCGTCTCGCGCCGCGTCGGCCACGTGACCTTCTTGGTCTCGGCCCGCACCTGCTGCAGGAACTCGAACGGGTTAACCTTGGCCATCGTCTTCTACTACCTTTCGACCGGGATGCCGGTCAGCGGAACTGGCAGGAGTGGAGGGACTCGAACCCCCAACCCCCGGTTTTGGAGACCGGTGCTCTAGCCAGTTGAGCTACACTCCTATCGGGCAGTTCCGCCTTACTCGATGATCTGTGAGACGACGCCGGCGCCGACGGTGCGGCCGCCTTCGCGGATGGCGAAGCGCAGGCGCTCCTCCATGGCGATCGGCACGATCAGCTCGACCGTCATCTCGACGTTGTCGCCGGGCATCACCATCTCGGTGCCCTCCGGCAGATGCACAACCCCCGTCACGTCGGTCGTGCGGAAGTAGAACTGCGGACGGTAGTTGGTGAAGAACGGCGTGTGACGACCGCCCTCCTCCTTCGTCAGGATATAGGCCTCGGCCTTGAACTTGGTGTGCGGCGTCACCGAGCCCGGCTTGCACAGGACCTGCCCGCGCTCCACGTCCTCGCGGCCCACGCCGCGCAAGAGCGCGCCGATGTTGTCGCCCGCCTCGCCCTGGTCGAGCAGCTTGCGGAACATCTCGACGCCCGTCACCGTCGTCGACGTCGTCGGACGGATCCCGACGATCTCCACCGTCTCGCCGACCTTGACGATGCCGCGCTCGATGCGGCCCGTCACCACCGTGCCGCGGCCGGAGATCGAGAACACGTCCTCGATCGGCATCAGGAACGCGCCGTCCTTCGGACGCTCAGGCTGCGGAATGTAGGCATCCACCGCCTCCATCAGCGCCTTCACCGCCGCCTCGCCGATCGAATCGCCCTCGCGGCCCTCCAGCGCGGCCAGCGCCGAGCCCTTCACGATCGGAATGTCGTCGCCCGGGAACTCGTAGGCCGACAGAAGCTCGCGGACCTCCATCTCGACAAGCTCCAGAAGCTCCGGATCGTCGACCTGGTCCACCTTGTTCATGAACACAACCAGCGCAGGAACGCCCACCTGGCGGGCAAGCAGGATGTGCTCGCGGGTCTGCGGCATCGGGCCGTCGGCCGCCGACACCACCAGGATCGCGCCGTCCATCTGCGCGGCACCGGTGATCATGTTCTTCACGTAGTCGGCGTGACCCGGGCAATCCACATGCGCGTAGTGACGGTTCGGCGTCTCGTACTCCACATGCGCCGTCGAGATCGTGATCCCGCGCGCCTTCTCCTCAGGCGCAGCGTCGATCTGGTCGTACGCCTTGAACTCACCGAAATACTTCGTGATCGCAGCCGTCAGCGTCGTCTTGCCATGGTCAACGTGACCAATCGTCCCGATGTTGCAGTGCGGCTTCGTCCGCTCGAATTTCGCTTTGGCCATT
>JAEYRQ010000143.1 GCA_023435545.1 Pseudomonadota bacterium
CCCGATTCCTTGGCACCGGTCTCGCCGTTCAGCCTGACGTAGTCGTCGTAGGAGATCGTCTCGGCGCGGATGAAGCCCTTTTCGAAGTCGGTGTGGATGACACCAGCCGCCTGCGGCGCCCTGGTGCCCCGTTCGATCGTCCAGGCTCGGGCCTCCTTCGGGCCGACGGTGAAGAAGGTGACGAGGTGCAGCAGGTCATATCCGGCCCGGATCAGGCGGTTGAGGCCGGGCTCCTGCAGCCCCAGAGTCTCCAGGAACTCCGACCGCTCGCCGTTCGGCAGAAGCGCGATCTCGGCCTCGATCTTGGCGGAGATGACGACGCAGGCAGCCCCTTCCTCTGCGGCGCGGGCCTCGACGCGGGCCGAATGGTCGTTGCCAGTCGCAGCCGCGCCCTCGTCGACGTTGCAGACATAGAGCACCGGCTTGGAGGTAAGCAGGTTCAGCGCATCGAAGGCGCGGCGTTCCTCATCTGCGATGGCGACGAGCCGGGCAGGCTTGCCCTCGCGCAGCACGGCAAGCGCGCGGCCGACGAGATCGAGCGCGAGTTTTGATTCCTTGTCGCCGCCGCGAGCCTTCTTTTCCAGGCCGACGACGCGCTTCTCCAGGCTATCGAGATCGGCCAGCATCAGCTCCGTCTCGATGGTCTCCGCATCGGCCAGCGGATCGATCCGGCCCTCGACATGGGTGACGTCGCCGTCCTCGAAGCAGCGGACGACGAAGGCGATGGCGTCGACCTCGCGGATGTGGCCGAGGAACTGGTTGCCGAGGCCCTCGCCCTTGGACGCGCCGCGCACCAGTCCGGCGATATCAACGAAGGTCAGCCGCGTCGGGATAATCTCCTTCGAGCCGGCGATCCTCGCCAGTTCCACGAGGCGCGGGTCCGGCACCGCGACCTCGCCGACGTTCGGCTCGATCGTGCAGAACGGGTAGTTCTCCGCCTGCGCGGCGGCGGTCTGCGTCAGGGCGTTGAAGAGGGTCGACTTGCCGACGTTCGGCAGGCCGACGATTCCGCATTTGAAGCCCATTCAGGATCTCCGTGGAGGTTCGTTGCCGGCGCTCAAGGCAGTTTCCTGCCGGTGAGGCGGGCCAACGCATCGGCGAGGGCGCCGCGCGAGGATTTCGGCGCCGGGTCGGGCAGCGGCTCTGCGGCCTCAGATTTGGCGGGACGTGGACTGCCGCCGCCTTGCGCCGGCTTGCGGTCGCCGACCGACACGGCCAGCGCCACCTTGTTCATGAAGCCGGCATCGTCGCCCCTGGCGAGCAGCGGCGCATTGTCGGCCAGCGCGGCCAGCAGCGGCCCCAGCCAGTCGCTGTCGGCCTTGGCGAAATCCGAGAGGACATGGCGCTGCACCGCCTCCTTGCGTCCCGGATGGCCGATTCCGAGCCGGACCCGCCGGAAATCGGGTCCAATATGTGCGGAGATCGAGCGGATGCCGTTGTGGCCGGCCGCGCCGCCGCCGGTCTTCACCCGCACCTTGCCCGGCGCCAGATCGAGTTCGTCGTAGAGCACGATCACCTCGGCGGGCGACAGCTTCAGCCATCGCATCGCCTCGCCGACCGCGCGCCCGGATTCGTTCATGTAGGTCATCGGCTTCAGCAGAAGCACGCGGTCGCCGCCGAGCGTACCCTCGCAGGCCTCGCCCTGGAAGCGGCGCCGCCAGGCGGGGAAGCGGTGCAGGTCGGCGATCGCATCGACCGCCATGAAGCCGATGTTGTGGCGGTTGCCCGCGTACTTGGTACCGGGATTGCCGAGGCCGACGATGAGCACCATGGCTTGCTGTCCCGGCGAGGCCCGCCGTCACGGGGAATGCCCGGCCGCGCCGTGGACGCGCGGCCGGATACGGGATTGAGGATTACTCCTCCTCGCCCTCGTCCACGTCTTCTTCCTGGCTGCCTTCGCTGCGCAGGCCGGCCGGCGCTGCGATGGTGGCGATGGTGAAGTCGCGGTCGGTGATCGTCGGGGTGACGTTCGCCGGCAGTTTCACCGCGGAAATGTGGAGCGAGTCGCCCAGGTCCAGGCCGGTCAGATCGGCGTCGATGTGGTCGGGAATGGCATCGGCCGGCGCCATCACCTCGATCTCGTGGCGAACGATATTGAGCACGCCGCCGCGGCGGATGCCGGGGCACGCTTCCTCATTGAGGAAGTTCACCGGGACCGCCACAGAGATGCTGCTTCCCGCCGTCAGCCGGAGGAAATCCACGTGCACGGGGAAGTCCTTGACCGGGTCGAGCTGCAGGTCGCGCGGCAGCACGCGCGTCTTCGAGCCTTCGAGGTCGATCTCGAAGATCGTGGTCATGAAGCTCGCGGAATGCACCCGGCGGGTGAGGTCGCGCGCCTCCAGCGAGATCGGTACTGCAGGCTCCTTGCCGCCGTAGATCACGGCGGGAATGCGTCCAGCGCGGCGCTCTGCACGGGCGGCCCCCTTGCCGACCCGAGGGCGCGCCGTCGCGGTCAGCGATACGGTCGCGGTCATATCATGTCTCCTCGAAAGAACGCCGGCACGCCGGCCGACGCAAAAAGCCCGTCTCCTCCAGGGGTGCGGACGGGCACGCGACGTGGCTTATAGGGCAGGCCGGCGGAACAGGCAAGAAAGCCGTGTCGGTTAGTGTCCCAGTCTGCGTTTCGGCTGGGATGGGAAAACGGACTTTCGGGTTTCGGGCGGCTACCTCGGGAACGCCCGCTTTGACTGGCCTACTCAGTCGACAATGGGTAGGGTCCCCCTACCCGCCAGACGCGCGAGGCCTTCCCTCATCTGCTGCACCTGCTCGGCCGAATGGCCCTGCCATTTGATGACCTCCGCGACGATCCTCAGTGGATCGCGGGAACGGTAGGACATGGTCGGATTCCCAGGGTACTTCTTGTCCGTGAGATTGGGGTCATCAAAGATGGCACCCGTAGGCTCCACCACATAGATCCGCTCCGTTCCGCTGCCGGAGGCAAGTTCAGCGCCCCATATCGCCGCATCGAGGGTCCCTGAGAAGTAGACCCAGGAAAGTGGATGGTCCTGGGTGAAGTTCGACCGATGACCCACGATGATCAGATCGCCCGGGGCAAGGTCCGCCTTGGTCCCGTGGAAGAAGGATTGCGAAAAAACGGTAGCAGCGGCTGGCATAGATAACGGCTCCAGATCCGAAACGGAGACGGCCATATAGCAACCCAGACGCAAGATGAAAGGCGGCCTGGGCATCCTCGACCGTTCCGGAGATTAGGCGGTTGCTTTGCGCGACTGGATCGGGCCCGCCGGCGAGGACATTCCGCGGCGTATCGCCACCCGGGAACCAGAGCATCCTGGAACGGCCCCAAGTCTGCGATGCGTCGAGAACTGAATGAAGGCCAGGCCTATTGCAGATGAGCGCAATTGTAGTTGTTCGGATCCGCGGCCGCCGTCCGTGTCAGCCCTGCGCTGGTTGTCTTCCCCAGCACGACGCAGGTGCTGTAGAGGATTCGCTTGGTCCTCGGCCAGCCGTTGAACGCCCGCGACGTCGTAGGGCTGTCGTAGACGCGTTGCAGGCTGTTCCCGGTGCCGTAGTAGGCGGTCGAACCCCAGGCCATCTTCTTGTAGGTGGTGGGGTTCGTGCGGTTGGCGGGCAGGCTGTACTGCAGCGACTGGTAGGGCCACTCCCAGTCGCAGGGCAGCAGCTGGTCCTGGAAGGGACACCCGTTGCCCCCGTTGTAGGCGGAGGACTGGCTGCCTCGCGCGCCTGAGTATCCGTCAGTGATCCGGGACTGCCCGAACGGCCTGGGCTCGAACAGACCCATCTCGAAGGTTCCGGCGACCAGCGCAACATAGCGCCCGCCCTTGTTGCGCGTTCGCCAGAGCCAGGGCGTGCCGCGGGTCACCGGCTCGGTCGTCGTGTGGAAGTGAAAACGATCGCCCCATGCCAGCCGGCGCACATTCCTGTTCAGTCCCCCGTCGAACTGCATGACGCCGTAAGGTCCCCGGATGTCGAAGTTGACCCTGTCGGGCCCCGGCACGTCACCGAACCCGACCTGGGTTTCGATGCGCGGATAGTCGGTGCCATCCTGGAAGTACCACCTTATGACGATCGGCAGGCTGTAGCGCTTGTAGGCGGCCGGATCGAGCGACAGCTTCTTGACGTCCTCGCCGTCGGCATTCTTGGCGATGGCCTCGATGGTGCCGTAGCGCGGGTAGTTCATGGTGAACCGGTGGCCAGCGACACCAGGCTTTTCGATGGTCATCCTGTTGCCCTTCACGGGGAAATTCCGCCCGAGCGGAGAATCGTCGGTTCGGAAGATCTTGCGGGCAATTGTCGCGGAGGAGTTGTCCTGGAAGGTGCGATAGCGCTCGTGCGAAACGAAGTAGCCAAACCCGTCGTTCGTGTCGGCGTTCACCACCACAGTCTGCCGGTTGTTCACGCTGCCGGTCTGGTAGGTCATCTGGACGGCGTAGCCGCCATTGCCGGGATTGGCATCGGTCTGGCGCTTCAGCGAGACGCTGCGCTCGAGGCCGCGCGAATCCTTCCACGTATACTTGTGGACCTGCACACCGTTGACGACGACGATCTTGTGGGTGACTTCCGCCGCCGCGAACGCCGGTTCTGATTGACACGTTCCGATCGCCAGCAGGAGACACACCGCGAAGCAATATCGCATGGCCACGACTCCGGTCTCCGGCCCCACACTCATGCTGAACGTAGCAGCTGATGCGACTACCTGTGATGACGCAGCGTAGCTTTGCGCCGGGAGGCCGGCAAGCGGATTGGTAGTAGCCCGACAGTGCCACCAGGGATTGCCAGGATGATTATCAGCAGTCGCAACCGAGACATCCAGCACCGCAAGGAGAGGACTGATCTGGTGCACCGTGCCGGTCGCGGGCATACTCGTTGCGGGATGGGGGCATGGAGCGTCAGCGCGGGCCCCCGTGCCGTCGTTCCCGCACAAGTGGACTAACCGCTGGATGGCCCAGAGCCGCCGAGGGAGGGAAACATGCCGCGCGCGACGTCGTGCACGCTCGCCTTTATTTTGTTGTTCTTCATGCTGACCGGTGCACAAGCTGGCCCAAAGCGGCCGCACGTGCCCGACAGTCTCATCTGCAGTCAATATGACGGTTCCTCCGACGACCTGCTGACGGCGGGGCTCGGCAAGACCGGCCTGCAGTCGGCCGTCCCACCGCCGATCGCCGATCCGCTGAACCCGACCGCCGCCGAGCTTCGGAGGCTCGCGATCTACAGCAATTATCGCGCGCTCTCGGACATGACCGCTGCCGGCGGCTACGGCGTGCTGTTCGGCCCCAACATCGACCTCGACGGCAACGACACCCTGGGGGAGGGCAAGGTCGCCGGCGAGGAGTGCCTGGCCTATGCCGCCGACAAGGGCTGGAACCGCCGCAACGTCACCATGATGGTGCAGATCCCGGAGAGCTTTGACCCCGAGAAGGCGTGCATCGTCGCGGCACCCTCATCGGGATCGCGCGGCGTCTACGGCGCGATCGGCACGACTGGCGATTGGGGCCTGAAGCGCGGCTGTGCGGTGGCCTATACCGACAAGGGCACGGGCAACGGCGCCCACGACCTCGACAACGACACGGTCAATCTGATCGACGGCGTGCGCGCCGAGGCGGCCGATGCCGGCAAGGAGTCGCATTTCACGGCGCGGCTGTCGCCAGCCGAGCGGGCCGCCTTCATCGCCGCCTTCCCGCACCGCTTTGCCTACAAGCATGCCCATTCGCAGCTAAATCCCGAGAAGGACTGGGGCCGCGACGTGCTGCAGTCGATCGAATTCGCCTTCCATCTGCTGGAGAAGCGCTACGGGAAGCGGTTCGCGAAGCCGCGCCGCTCGCGCACGATCGTCATCGCCTCCAGCGTGTCGAACGGCGGCGGAGCGTCGCTGGCGGCGGCGGAGATCGACGGCGGCAAGCTGATCGACGGCGTCGTGGTGTCGGAGCCGCAGATCCAGCCGAAGCGGCATCCGCGTCTCGTCATCAAGCGCGGCGGTACGGTGATCAAGACCCACGGCAAGGGGCTCTACGACTATGTCACCCTCGCCAACCTGTTCCAGCCCTGCGCCGCGCTGGCGGCATCGAATGTCGACGCGCCGTTCGGCTTCGTGGTCGATCCGGCACGGGCCGGCGCCCGCTGCGCGGCCTTGCGGGCGAATGGCCTGGTGAAGGCGGATCTGTTGACCGATCAGGCCGAGGAGGCGCAGGCGATCCTCAATGCGAATGGCTGGGAGCCCGAGAGCGGCATCCTCGGGCCCTCGCACTATGGGTTCCAGGTGGCGCCGGCCGTGGCGACGACCTATGCCAACGCGCACGGGCGCTTCCGCGTGGTCGACAATCTCTGCGGCCTGAGCATGGGTGGAACCACGGGCGCGGGCAATACGCCGGGCCCGGTGGCCGAGGCCAGCGTCGCGCAGATCTTCGGCACCGGAAACGGCGTGCCGCCGACCAGCGGCATCAACCTGATCAACAACGCTTCGGTGGGGGGTCCGAAGGTTGACCCCGAATCGATCTCGCCGTCGACCGGCGTCGCCGACTACAACTTCGACGGCGCGAAGTGTTTGCGCGATCTGTTCACCGGACACAACGCCGATGCGCGCCGTGTACGGCTCGGCATCGCTCAGGTGAAGCAGACGGCACGGTTGAAGCGCATTCCGGCGATCATCGTGCATGGCCGGAACGACAACCTGGTGCCGGTCAACCACGCCTCACGCGCCTATTATGGCCGAAACAAGCTGCTCGACGGGCGCCGCAGCCGGCTCCACTACTACGAGGTGACGAACGCCCAGCATTTCGAGGCGTTTCTGCCGCTCCCCGGCTACGATACCCGCTACCTGCCGCTGCATGTCTACGGGGTGCAGGCGCTCAACGACATGTACGCCCATCTGACGAACGGGGCGGCGCTTGCGCCGAGCCAGGTGGTGCGCACGATCCCGCGCGGCGGCGTGCCCGGCGCCGCGC
>JAEYRQ010000157.1 GCA_023435545.1 Pseudomonadota bacterium
TCAGCCATCGCGCTGATGATCCCGATCACCTACGGCTTCGATCCCGCCTCAGGGCTGATCCTGATGGCCGGCGTCTACTACGGGGCGATTTTCGGCGGATCGACCTCCTCGATCCTGATCAATGCGCCGGGCGTCGCAGGCACCGTCGCCACCGCATTCGACGGCTATCCGCTGGCCCAGAAGGGCCATGCCGGCAAGGCGCTGGCGATCGCGGCCTACTCCTCGTTCGCCGGCGGCACCATTGCCGCGGTGTTCCTGCTGATCGCGGCGCCCGCGCTCGCCACCGTGGCGCTGTCGTTCCAGTCCTCCGACTACTTCGCCCTGATGGTGCTGGGCCTTACCGCCGTCTCGGCCTTCGCCAGCCGCGGCGAGGTGGCCAAGGCGCTGCTGATGACGGTGGTCGGGCTGATGCTGGGAACCGTCGGCACCGACCTGTCGGCCGGCGTCCAGCGCTTCACCTTCGGCCGCATCGACCTGATCGACGGCATCTCCTTCCTGCTGCTGGCGATGGCGACCTTCGCGCTGTCGGAGGCGCTGATCAACGTGCTGAGGCGCGACGACGTCGCCGAGAAGGCGGCGGCGGCCGCACGCGGCGGCATGGGCAGCCTGAGGCTTTCCAAGGACGAGGTGAAGGAGATCGTGCCGACGATCGGTCGCGGCTCGGTGCTCGGCTTCATCATCGGCGTGCTGCCGGGCGCCGGCGCCACCATCGCTTCGTTCCTCGCCTACGGCCTGGAACGCGCCGTATCCTCGAAGGAGCGCCAGGAGCAGTTCGGCAAGGGATCGCTCCGCGGCCTGGCCGCACCCGAAACCGCCAACAACGCCGCCTGCACCGGCTCCTTCGTGCCGCTGCTGACGCTCGGTATCCCCGGCTCCGGCACCACGGCGGTGATGCTCGGGGCGCTGCTGTCCTACGGCGTGCAGCCGGGTCCCCGGCTCTACATCGAGCAGCCGGCGGTTTTCTGGGCGGTGATCGTGTCGATGTATCTCGGCAACGTCATCCTCTTGATCCTCAACCTGCCGCTGATCCCCTACATCGCCCGGCTGCTGGCGCTGCCGAAGCAGATCCTGATCCCGATGATCCTGTTCTTCTCGCTGATCGGGGTCTACCTGGTGTCGTTCAACACCTTCGACATCCAGCTCATGGTGGTGTTCGCCGTGGCGGCGATCGTGCTCCGCCTGTTCGGCTTCCCGATGGCGCCGATGATCCTCGGCTTCATCCTCGGCAAGCCGATGGAGGACAATCTTCGCCGGGCGCTGACCATCTCCGACGGCTCGCTCTCCTTCCTCTGGGAACGGCCGCTGACGCTGGTCATCATGATCGTCACCGTGCTGGTGCTGCTGTCGCCGCTGATCCGCGGCATCCTGCGCCCGCGCATCACCGCGCCCGGCGAGGGAGGGTAGGCCCTCGACATCCGCGCCGGCTGCGGCTAGCAAGTCGGCACATCCCTCCAGCCCTCATCCGACGGGACGATACTCCATGGCATCCTTCAATCTGCTCCTCCTGCCCGGCGACGGCATCGGCCCCGAGGTGATGGGGGAGGTCAAGCGGGTCATCGGATGGCTCGACAAGCATTCCGGGACGCATTTCGAGACGGAGACCGATCTCGTCGGCGGCTGCGCCTACGATGCGCACGGCGTGGCCATCACCGACGAGGCGATGAAGACGGCGCAGAACGCCGATGCGGTGCTCTTCGGGGCCGTCGGCGGGCCGAAGTGGGACCCGGTGCCCTACGAGGTGCGTCCGGAGGCCGGGCTGCTGCGGCTGAGGAAGGACATGGAGCTGTTCGCCAATCTCAGGCCGGCGATCTGCTATCCGGCGCTCGCCGAAGCCTCCAGCCTGAAGCGCGAGGTGGTCGAGGGGCTCGACATCCTGATCCTGCGCGAACTGACCGGCGGCGTCTATTTCGGCGAGCCGAAGGAAATCGTCACGCTGGAGAACGGCGAGAAGCGCGCGGTCGACACGCAGGTCTACACCACCCACGAGATCGAGCGCATCGCTCGCGTCGGCTTCGAGCTGGCGCGCACCCGGCGCAACAAGGTCACCTCGATGGAGAAGCGCAACGTCATGCGCTCCGGCGTCTTGTGGAACCAGGTGGTGACCGCCGTCCACAAGGCCGAGTATCCGGATGTCGAGCTCGAGCACATGCTGGCGGACGCCGGCGGCATGCAGCTGGTGCGCTGGCCCAAGCAGTTCGACGTGATCGTCACCGACAACCTGTTCGGCGACATGCTGTCGGACGTCGCCGCCATGCTGACCGGATCGCTCGGCATGCTGCCCTCGGCCTCGCTCGGCGCTCCAGACCCCGAGACGGGCAAGCGCAAGGCGCTGTACGAGCCGGTGCACGGCTCGGCGCCCGACATCGCCGGCAAGGGCGTGGCCAATCCGATCGCGATGATCGCCTCGCTGGGAATGGCGTTGCGCTACTCCTTCGACATGGGCGAGGCGGCCGACCTCGTCGACGGCGCCATCGCCGACGTGCTGGCATCCGGCACGCGGACGGCGGACCTTGCCGCCAAGGGCCAGAACTCGGTCGGCACGAAGGAAATGGGCGAGGCGATCGTCGCCGCGATGGGCAAGCGGGCCGGCTAGGCCGCTCCGTGCCGCCGCATCAGCAGCGGCGCGTAGAGGACGACGAACAGGCCGAAGCCGACCGCCCAGGCGGAGCCGGCGACCGCCATCAGCATCGCCGAGGCCTCCGGCAGGAAGGCCGCGGCAATGCGGCCGAGCGCGGCGGCGACGACCAGCAGGTAGATCGCTACCGTGCCGGGCGGCGCGGTGAGCGGCTGCCCGGTATGGCCGCGGGTCGCCCGCGTCATCACCGCGAGCGTCATCAGTCCGATCGCGCCGGCGGTCCAGGCATGGATCGCGCCGACCTCGCCGCCGTAGTCCGCCGACCATGCGCCCCATGCGGCGAGGAGGAAGCCGAGCGGCACGAAGGCATAGGCAACGTGCAGCACCGTCACCAGCGGCTCCTTCAGCGTGCGGTCGCCCGCCCAGCGTGCGAGCCTCAGCGCGTGCAGCAGGGCGGCGGCGCCCAGAACCGGCGCGATCCAGAGCCCGGCCTCGGGTATCGCGGGGAGCGCCGTCCAGCCGGCAAGACCGATCGCCGCCGTCAGCACCGCCACGCCGTCGAACCGGCCGAACGGCAGCGGCTCGCGTCCCGGGTTCTCGCGCTTCAGCCAGTTGGCGGTGAAGCTCGGCACGATGCGTCCGCCGATCAGGATGATCAGCATCACGGTCGCGGCGCTGGCGCTGCGCGGTCCATAGACCGCCCCCCCGCCGCCCGCCGCCTCGATCAGGAACACGACCTGGCCGGCCAGCAGCACCGCAGCGACGACGAGCACCTTGAGGTTGCGCAGGTTCTTGCCGGCGACGATCTCGCGGGCCAACGCGGCGACCAGTGCCACGGGGAAGGCGAGGGTGGCCAATGCGAGCACGACCGGGTCGAGATGGGCGGAGACGGCGACGGCCGCCCGGCCAAGAAGCCAAAGGCCGGCAAGACCCGCCAGCGGCCAGCCGACGACCGGCAGCCGCCCGGTCCAGTTCGGCACGGCGGTCAGCAGGAATCCCGCCACGACGGCCCAGACATAGCCGAACAGTAGCTCGTGCGCGTGCCAGGCGAACGGCGAGAAGGCGCTGGGGATCTCTATCGCGCCCCGGTACCAGAGCACCCACAGCGCCATGACGAGCGCGGCCTGGAGCCCTGCGAGCAGGAAGAACGGCCGGAAGCCGTAGCTCAGCACGGCGGGCCCGCGCCAGTCGCGCGCTCTCTGCATCGTCGTTGCCGCGGCGGCCATGGCGTCCCGTCTCCCTCGATCCTTGGCAGAACATCTGTCGCGGCGGCCCTCCAGGTCCATTCGGGAAACTGCTTAGGGGCGAATCCCGACCTGTTGCCTTCGAAGGGAGACGCGGTCACGCTCTGCCTGCCGCCGGACACGCAGCGCCGAGGCGGCTTTGGAGCCAACTTTGGTCCGTCTGTACGAGAGCCATAGCTACCGGGTGCGGATGCGCATCGCGGCAATCGCGCTCGTCGGGCTCATCCTGCTCGGAGGCTGGTAATTGGCGTTCCAGGCGATTGCCGCGCCGTCCGGCGTCGACAGCATCGGGCCGTGGACGCTGTCGCTCCTATTCATGGCTGCAGGCGTGCTCGGCCTCTACAGGCTGGTGACAGGGAGCCGCGACCGGGTGATCGCACTCGATGCCGACGAGGCGAGCGGCAAGGCGGTCATCCGGCTCTGGAGCCCGATCGGCGGACGGAGGGTCCGGACGAGCCTCGACGCCTTCGGCAACTGGCGCCCCGCGGCGCCCGCCCGTCGCTGGCGCCATGTCACAATTCTCGCCGACCTCGCGCGTCGGGCCGATCCGCTGGTCTTCCTCCTGCGGCCGGGCGCCGAGGTGCGGGACGAGTTGAGGCGGCTGCTCCCGGAGGCAGCAGCGGCGTTCGACCGGGCGAGGCGGCCCTGAACGGTCGGTCGATCAGCTTCCGATTCCGGGCGTGAACAGGCAGATCGTCCGGCCGTCCGGCTTGCCACCGTAGCTGCAGATGTGGAACTGCCCGTCCGGGCTGCTCCGGGCCTTCTCGAACGGTATTGTCTCGCCCGTGGTCCGGACCAGCCAGCCAGCCGGCGTGAGCTGCACTGCAGTCTCGGCGACGGGTTTGCAGTCCCGGTCGGAACAGCAGGCATGCGGATACCAGTCGTGTGCGTCGGCAGCACCGGGCGCCAGGAGGGACCCGGCCAGGACGGCCGCTCCCAGAACTTGAGCAAGAGGCTTGGGGTGCGCGAAATCGACCATAGGGGCCTCCATTAAATGGATCTCGCAATTGCGAGAAATCGAGCCGGCTCATTTCGCGTCTGCGAACATACGTGAGTCGGAGAGGCGCACCCGTTGCGCCAGGGCAACATGGATTGACAAATTGCGCCGAATGGTGTTCCGCATAGCCGTTCAGCGCGGCCATGTCGGCTGCGTATTGGAATTGTTCCAATGGCCTTCGCCGCCACGACCAAAGCGACGATGAAAACCGGGACCGGCACCGCCGGCGCCTGACCGTTCGCTCGACCCGGTTCCTCTCCCCGGCGGGGCGAGGGAACGGACCCGAACCCGGCAGACGGCCGGGGCGGGCCGACCGGCGGGGAGAGCGGGACGAGACGTCCCCAGGAGATCAGAGATGGGCTATTCGGTCGCCGTCGTCGGCGCCACGGGCAATGTGGGCCGCGAAATGCTCAACATCCTCGCCGAGCGGGACTTCCCCGCCGACGAGGTCCACGCCATCGCCTCGCGCCGCTCGCTCGGCACCGAGGTCTCGTTCGGCGACCGCACGCTGAAGTGCAAGGACCTAGAGCAGTTCGATTTCTCGGGCGTCGACTTCTGCCTGATGTCGGCGGGCGGCGCGGTGTCGAAGGAATGGTCGCCGAGGATCGGGGCGAAGGGCTGCCTCGTCATCGATAACTCGTCGGCGTTCCGTTACGATTCCGACGTGCCGCTGGTCGTGCCGGAGGTCAACGCCGAGGCGGTGGCAGGCTTTCACAAGCGCAATATCATCGCCAACCCGAACTGCTCGACCGCACAGCTGGTCGTGGCGCTGAAGCCGCTGCACGACGTGGCGAAGATCCGCCGCGTGGTGGTGGCGACCTACCAGTCCGTCTCCGGCGCCGGCAAGGACGCCATGGACGAATTGTGGACCCAGACCCGCGGCATCTTCGTCACCGACGCGCCCGAGCCGAAGAAGTTCTCCAAGCAGATCGCCTTCAACGTCATTCCCCACATCGACGTCTTCATGGAGGACGGGCAGACCAAGGAGGAATGGAAGATGGTGGCGGAGACCAAGAAGATCCTCGACCCGAAGATCAAGCTGACGGCGACCTGCGTGCGCGTTCCGGTCTTCGTCGGGCACTCGGAGGCGGTCAATATCGAGTTCGAGAATCCGATCACCGCCGAGGAGGCGCGCGAAATCCTGCGCACCGCGCCGGGTGTTCTCGTCGTCGACAAGCGCGAGGACGGCGGCTACGTCACCCCGGTCGAGTGCGTCGGCGACTACGCGACCTTCGTCTCCCGCATCCGCGAGGACGCCACGGTGGAGAACGGGCTGAACCTCTGGGTCGTCTCCGACAACCTCAGGAAGGGCGCCGCGCTCAACACCGTCCAGATCGCCGAGACGGTGATCAACCGCGGGCTCCTGAAGAAGGCGGCGTGAGGCGGGCGGAACCTCTTCCTGATCTCGACCACGCCTGTCATTTCCCTCCACCGTCATCCCGGCCAAGCGAGCGAATGCGAGCGCGAGCCGGGATCGGGGCGCTTCACCGATTCCGTCCTGCCGTCCCGATTCCGGATCGCCGCTGATGCGGCGTCCGGGATGACGCGATACCCTGCCTGCTCCTGCGGCCGCCCTACCCCTTACCGGGCGTCCTCGCCCTGCGACAGCGCGTCGACCCCCTTCGTCAGGGCGCGCATCTCGCGACGAAGCGCGCGAACCTCCTCGCTGAGCGCCATCAGGTCGTCGTGACGCTGCTGCTCGGCGGCGCGGGCCTCGTCCTCGTGGGCGCTCTGCATCGAGTTGACGATGATCGCGACGAACAGGTTCATCACCGCGAAGGTGGTGACCAGGATGAAGGGCACGAAAAACACCCAGGCGTAAGGGTAGGCCTCCATCACCGGCCGGACGATGCCCATCGACCAGCTTTCCAGCGTCATGATCTGGAACAGCGAGTAGAGCGAGGCGCCGACCGAGCCGAACCAGTCTGGGAAGGTCTGGCCGAACAGCTTGGTCGCCATCACCGCGAAGACGTAGAAGACGAGGCCGAGCAGCGCGATCACCGTGCCCAGCGGCGGGATCGCGCCGACGAGCGCCTGTACCACCTTGCGCATGGTCGGCACCATCGAGACGAGCCGCATGACGCGCAGGATGCGCAGCGCCCTCAGGACCGAGAAGCTTCCGGTGGCCGGTATCAGCGCGATGCCCACCACGACGAAATCGAAGACATTCCAGCCGCTCCGGAAGAAGCCAAGCCGGAAGGCATAGAGCTTCAGGCCGATCTCGACCACGAAGACCGCGAGCGACAGCATGTCGAGCGCGACCAGCAGGGGACCGGCCGCCGCCATCGCGGCCGGCGAGGTCTCCAGGCCGAGAACGACGGCGTTGAGGACGATGACGGCGACGATCGCGTGCTGGAAGCGGTCGGATTCCACCAGCAGGCCGATCCTGTGCCGCAGGCTCGATGGTTCGGGCAGGTTCATCTTGTCTCGCGGTTCCCCCGTGCGCGCGTCTCTAGCTGGGATGCGGTCGGGAAAACCGCAAGACCGGTTCAGGCGGCCGAGGTGCCGGTGCCGACCGTCATGAAATGGCCGGTCTCCGGGTCGAGGACGCGCAACTCGCCGGTCGCAATGCCGAAATGGGCGCCGTGCAAGGCGAGGTCGCCGGTCTCGACCCGCTCCCGCACGAACGGAAACGTCATCAGGTTCGTCAGCGACCGGCGGACGGAGACCTCCTCGACGGCCCGCTGGATATCGTCTTCGGCCATCCCGGCGTCGAAGTCCCTGGCTTCCGCCTGCGATCCGCTGAGCAGGTCGATCCAGGGGCCGATGAAGTCGCCGCGGATCTCCTCGCGCTCCCGCCCCCCGATATAGGCCGCGATGCCGCCGCACAGGGAATGGCCGAGCACCACCACATCGGGCACAAGCAGGTGGCGCACGGCATATTCGATCGCCGCACTCGTGGAGTGGTGCAGGTCGTCGGGCGCGTAGGGCGGCACGATGTTGGCGACATTGCGCACGACGAACAGTTCACCTGGCCCGGTGGAGAACACGGTTTCGGGCGCCGAACGCGAATCGCAGCAGCCGATGACGAGCGCCCGGGGCGCCTGGCCCAGCCGCGCAAGCTGCGCAAGACGCCGACGGTCGTCCGACAGCCTGCCCTCCAGGTAGCGGCGGTAGCCGTCGATCAAGTCGGCAGGGAATGTCGGCATCGGTTCGGTCCTGAAACTGAGGGCCTGGAACTGCGGGCAGGCGCGGACGGTGGCAGCTTGCGCGGCAGTTCATAAACCAGCGGGTCAGCCAGGTGAACACCCGACAGCGATGTCCTCGCAACCGACGACGCCGCTCACAGTTCCGATACCTCCGCGCGGCCACTTGGCCGGATGAAGCGGGCCTGCGCCTCGACCAGCGCCGGCTCGTCGCGTCCGAGCCGCCTTGTCATCTCCAGCACGTCGTGGACGATAGCGGCGGCCGCCGCCGTGGCGGGGACGACATGCTCCCCATTGACGAGGCCCGACAGGACCAGCCCGGCCATCAGGTCGCCGGTGCCGTGCACGTGAACGTCGACCTTCGGTGTCTCAACGCGGGTGACGCTGTCGGCGGTGACGACCAGGTTCGCCATCGCGTCGGGACTGCGAGAGGGTGCCGAGGTCACCACGACCGTCGGCGGGCCGAGCCGGCGGGCGAGATGGACGATCTCTGCATCGCCCAGCCCTGGTGCACGGCCGGTCTGGTGCGGGTCCAGGAGCGCCACCAGTTCCGTGACGTTGGGGGTGGCGATATCGGCCGACGGCAGCAGATGCGTCCGGATGTCCTCGAGGATCTGCGAGGCGACATAGAGCCTGCCGGCATCGCCGGCGACCGGATCGAGCAGCAGCGGGACGCCCGGCTTCATAGCCCGGGCCTCGGCGACGATCCCCGCCGCGGCGATCGCCTGGACCGGTTGCGCCAGATAGCCGACCAGGATCGCGTCGACCGGGTGGGGGGTCGGCGAGCCGAGCGTGTCGCGTCCCATGGCGGCGATGTCGGCGATCTCCGCGCGCGCCGGATCGGGCGCATGTCCGGGATGGTGGGCGAGCACGACCGTAGGCAGTGACACCACCTCGTGGCCGCGACGCATCAGCGGAAACGTGGTCGCCGAATTCCCGACATGGCCGCGGGCGACCCAGGAGGAGATGGTGAGGATGCGGCTCATCGCATCGGGCTCTCAGATCACCGCCAGCTCGCGCACGGGGCGTGCCTCGACGATGCGGCCGTAGCCGAACACCGACAGGTCGAGCGCGACGAAGCGGCCGTGCAAAATCAGTTCGGCCACGGCGCGGCCGGCGGCGGGCGCCTGCTGCAGGCCGTGACCCGAGAAGCCGTTGGCGAAGATCAGGTTGGCGATCTCTGGATGCGGGCCGATCACCGCGTTCTGGTCGAGGGCATTGTAGTCGTAGTGGCCGGCCCAGGCGCGCTCCATGCGGATCGCCTCGAAGGTCGGCACGCGGGTCGCCAGCGCCGGCCAGATGACCTCGTCGAACAGCGCATAGTCGACATCGAGATCGTCGGTCTCGGGATCCTGGTCCCCGGGCGGCGACATCCCGGTGATGTAGACGTCGCCTTCGGGCCGAACCCAGACGCCGGAGGTGTCGACCAGCAGCGGCATTCGGCCGACAGGCTCGCGGCAGCGGAACACGAAGACCGAGCGCTTGCGCGGGCCGACCGGCAGCTTCGTGCCGGCGAGTGCGGCGATGGCGCCGGCCTGCGGGCCGGCTGCGTTGACCAGCGTCCCGCAGCCGATCTCCGTCCCGTCGCCCAGAACGACGCCGACGATCCGCCCGTTCGATCGCTCGATGCCGACGACCTCGGCCTCGATGTAGGATACCCCGTTGGACCGGGCGCCGCGCCGCAGCAGCTGCAGCAGCGCGTGCGCGTCGAACCAGCCTTCGCCGGACCGTCCGAGCGAACCGAGCGCGACACCATCTGTGGCCAACCAGGGGAACCGGTTCGCCAGCGCGTCCGGCTCGAGCAGGACGACATCGGCCCCCTCCGCTCTCTGCACGGCGTGGTTCGCCTCCAGCACGTTTCGGCCTGCAGCCGATGCGAGCAGGAGATATCCCTCCTCGCGGAACGCGACGTCGGCATCCTCGCCGAATCGCTCTTGAACGGTGCGCAGGAACTCCAGTCCGAAGCGCGAGAGCCGGATGTTCTCCGGTGTGGAGAACTGCTGGCGGATCGAGGCGGCCGAAAGCGTCGTGGCCGATCGGGCGTAGGTGGCATCGCGCTCGATGACGGCGACGGAGCCCTCGAAACCCATTTCGCCCTTGAGGGACCAGGCGACGGCGCTGCCGGCGATGGCCCCGC